>JAHHRO010000034.1 GCA_020025755.1 Butyricicoccus sp.
GAATGACCGTCAGGAAATCACGGTAGACGGCTTTGACAAGGCGAAGAAGTACACCGTAAAGCAGCTTGCCGAGGACTTCGGCTACAATCTGGATCAGTGTGGATTCCCTCACGAGGAGGAAGAAATTCTTGCCCCCATGGATCTGATGCAGCGGTATCAGGAGGAGCGAGCGTCCCTGAATGCAGAGATTGACCGAGTGCTGGCGGAAATCACGAATCTTCTGGGAGGGACGCAGGAATGACCCCACAGGAACTGAAAAACAGCATTCTGCAAATGGCAATTCAGGGTAAGCTGGTGGAGCAGCGTCCCGAAGAAGGTACCGCCGAGGAACTCTATCAGCAGATTCAGGCGGAGAAGCAGCACTTGATTGCAGAAAAGAAAATCAAGAAAGATAAGCCCCTGCCGGAGATTACGGAGGACGAAAAGCCCTTTGATATTCCCGAGAGTTGGAAGTGGGTAAGATGGGGTGCCATCGTAAATGTCGTTTCAGCACGACGCGTCCATCAATCAGACTGGAAAGCAGAGGGCATTCCTTTTTACCGTGCTCGTGAAATTGCTAGATTGTCCGAAGACGGATCTATAGACAATGATTTATTTATTTCTAAGGAACTGTACAAAGAATTTGCTAAATCAGGGGTGCCTCATGCTGGTGATTTAATGGTTACAGCAGTTGGAACACTAGGAAAGTGCTATATTGTTAAAGAAAATGATTGCTTTTATTATAAAGACGCAAGTGTAATTTGTTTTGAAAATTATGGTAAGGTTCTACCAGCATATTTGAAATACTTGATGCAGTCAAAAATAATGATGAATCAAATCAAAAGCAATTCCAGCGGTACAACTGTAGGAACACTTACAATTGTAAGAATGTGTGAATATATTATGCCACTTCCGCCCCTTGCCGAGCAAAAACGCATCGTTGCCAAAATCGAGGAACTGCTACCGCTGATTGACCGCTATGAAGCGGCATGGACAAAGCTGGAAGCCCTCAACAAGCGTTTCCCGGAAGATATGCAGAAATCTATCCTGCAAGAAGCCATTCAAGGCAAGCTCGTGGAACAGCGTCCAGAAGAAGGAACAGCCGAAGAACTCTATCAGCAGATTCAGGCAGAGAAACAGCGGTTGATTGCTGAAAAGAAAATCAAGAAAGATAAGCCCCTGCCCGAAATCACCGACGACGAAAAGCCCTTTGAGATTCCCGAGAGTTGGAAGTGGGTGAGATTCGGCGATATATATACTCTTTCAAATGGAACATCAAGCAGAGGATCAAAGGACGGAATAGATGTCCCCGTTCTACGATTGGCAGATTTATCTAACGGTGTTGTCAGCACAGATAATATTAGAGAAATTCCTCTGACTGAGAAAGAATTTCGCTCTCACCAATTAAAGAAGGATGATTTAATTTTCATTCGGGTTAACGGTAGTAAGGATCGAGTTGCATCCGCATTTCACTATACTTCCGACAAAATCATATCGTATTGTGATCACTTATTCTGTGGTTCTCAAGTAACAGACCTAATCGATGTAAGATATGTTATGTTTATTTTTAATTCTGCAATGACAAGAAAACAACTCACTCCAGAAATAAAAACTACTGCGGGTCAAAATACGATTAGTCAATCAAGTATGAACCAAATCCTCATACCCCTCCCACCATATGCCGAGCAAAAACGCATCGTCGCCAAAATTGAGCAGTTGCTGCCCCTGTGTGAAAAACTACAATAAAGAAACCGGTGATAAAAATGAGTGAACCAGATTTTATCAGGACAATATATGAATGGGATATCCACCTGTCAAAACCAAAATACAATTATTTAATATCGTAATATTGGTATCTTTAGGCATGTGAGGGTCAATACATGAAAGTTATGAAAGAATATATGGAATGGTACGCATTTCTCAGCTTGCTTTACTGCTATGATGAAAATTTAGCTGTTTTGGAGAAAGGCGAAGAACCAGATTGGCAAAGCAAAGATTTGGATATCGGGCTGGAAGTCACGCAGGCATTGCTACCAAAAGATGGAGAAATCCGTTCCGTTATCAATGAATATTTCGGCAAAGGTTTAGATGGGCAGTTTGTAAAGGATCAAATTGAACAGAGAAATCCAGAATACGGTTCTATGGTACATGTGGTTAAAAATACTGCGTGTTTTTCTCAATGCTACGATATGCAGTCTAAAATCCAACAGGTGAGTGAGTCTATCATTAAAAAGACAAAAAAGCTAAATAATCATTATAGCAGGTTTAAAAATAACTGGCTTTATGTTTTTGCACCCGATCTTTTCGGATCATTCGATATCCCACAAGTATATGAGACATATCAAAAAAACACCACAGAGTATGCTGTAAAATTCGATAAAATATTTATTCAGATAGACAATCAGCTTTTCATTCTGAATGCAAATGGATTAGAGACAGAAATTTTAATTCCAAATGATCGTTTGAGTCAGCTAAAAAAAGAGGCGTTGGAGAAAGCAGGTCAAGCTGAGACGAAGTAAAAAATCATAAACCGCCTATCATTTTGACAGGCGGCTTTTTGCAGCAAACACAACAAAAAGAAGGGGCATATCCCCTTCTTTTTGTTTACGATCTTATTTTGCAGCCGGTGTCTGTGCCGGTTCAAATTCCTGCATCACGCTGGGCTTGAACGGTGCCTTGTTCGGTCTGCCCTCTTCCTTTGCGACATACGCCATCAGTTCATTGAACATGATATCTGCCTTGGACATGGCATCTGCCGCAATCTCCGCAGCCAGCTTTGTGGTATGCGCTGCTGCCTGTTCCTTGTTCTGCTTCATCATGGAGATGACCTGTGTATCGGTCTGCTTCTGTGCCTCGATGAGCTTATTTTCGTATGCATTCCAGTATGCGCGCACACCTGCGCCGTACTTCTCCCGATCCAGTCCGGACAGTGCTGCAAGGCTTCTGAACTTCCAGTATGCAGACTGTGCATCGTAAACCGGTGCTTTGACCTGATACTCCTTGGGCGTAGACTGGATATTGCCATAGGAGGGCAGATATACTGAATGTTCCGGATTGCCCATAGTCATCCAGAGCAGTCCGCCCAGCTCTGCCGGATAGTCCTTCTTGAGCTGTACGATATGAGCTTCACAGGTTGCAGCAGTCCCGATTGTCCGTACCTTGCTGTCCTTTTCCGGTGTCTTTTCCGTGCCTTCATTTCTGTACCGCTGCAATTCCATAACATCCTTGAGCGTTACCTTGCCTTCCGGTGTGAAGAACAACTCAAACACAGGTGCATCGTATGCAACCTTATGCCCAAGTTTGTTTTGTCCAGCCCACAGCCGATCCCGATTGCCGCCCGATACCGGCGCACCGTAAGACAGGGCTGCATGGAACTTGCCGTTATGCTCCTTGTAGAATCCATTTTCCTTGGCAAAGGAAATGAGGTCAGGGGATGCATAATAATTCTCTGTGTCGTTCAGATCAACAGAACCCAGCATAAAGCAGTTTGGATAGACAGCCGCCATATTGTCCGGTGCCTTATAGGCTGCAAAGTGATGACCGGTGTAGATCTCGATATACCAGACCTCCTTGCTGTCTGCAATGGTCAGGATGTTGCCTTCCGCTGCACCCTTTTCTTTCAGGATCTTTGCGACCAGCTCGACGCCTTCCTTGGCGGTTTTGATGCGCGGCAGGAGTACGGAAACCATGTTTGCTTCACGCAGACCATTAGGAGTCAGCGGATCAGCTGCAAGTGCCTTTTCGTTTGCACCTGCGGATACGGTTGCATCTACACTCACGCCATACTCATTGAATCCGATCTCTCCATAGATGCCATCTTCCTCGACCTCAGAATCCGGAACCATAGTATATTTGTATGCAGTTTCCGGCTGTGGGTAGGTGAAGCCATTGCCCTCATCCACGAACATTTCGCCTGCGGCATAGTGCTTGCCTGGCACAACGACATGCTGCTTGGCATGTGCGGCAGAGATATCCTCTGTACGCGCAACCATCGTACTGCCGTCTGCGGAGACCGCAGAACCGATATATGTACCTGTGCATGCAAATGCTGGTGTAACAGAAAGTGCAGCGAGTGCCGATGCCAGCACAAAAGAAATTTTCTTTTTCATTTGAGAATCTCCCCCTATTTCCCTGCGCCCGAAAGCGACAGTGCATAAATATTTCATCTGTTTTATATTTAATCACGCTTCTGCATAAAAATCAAGTCTTATTTCAAATTTTTTCCAATCTATCTTCACATGTGCCTATTCAAGTGCCCGCATCCGTGCTGCTCTCATATATATGATTCGTATATCTTAACGTGGAAAAGTTGCTTTTTCAGGCATTATTGCGTATAATTTATACTACAACATATAAGAGGTGAACTGATATGCCCGATTCACGCGGAAATAAAATCAGCTGTTCCAATTACCAATGTGAGATCGAATTGACACTGGAGATCCTGAGCGGCAAATGGAAAGCACTTATCATCTGGAATCTGCATCTGCATGAGATCATTCGTTACAATGAATTCAGACGGCTGATGCCCTCCATCACGCAAAAAATGCTGACCCAGCAGCTCAAGGAACTGGAAAAATACGGTATCCTATCACGCAAGGTCTATCCCTCTGTCCCTCCAATGGTCGAATATTCACTCACAGAAACCGGACAAGAACTCATTCCGATCATGGAAGCTATGGATCTTTGGGGCAAAAAATATGTGGCTGCCTACCAGCATACCGATAAAAAAAACGAATGATTCCTACCAAAAAGTATGTATCCCCCTAAAAAGTGCCTTCTTTACGCCAACGAAAAAATGGTTTAAGCTATCCCTTGTCAGTTGATCCGTCAAAACCGTTTTATTTACTTGGTAAGGAGGCACTATTCAATATGCAAAGATTTACGATCCCTCGCGAAATCTACACCGGCGATGACGCCATCGAGGTTCTCAAGGATCTCAAGGGCACAAAGGCATTTATCGTTGTTGGTTCGGAGCGAACCATCAAGGATGGCACAGTTGCTAAGGTACAGAGCCTTTTGCAGGAAGCCAACATGGAAAGCATGGTATTTCAGGGCGTAGAGCATGACCCATCCTTTGAGACCGTACAGAAAGGCACAGCAGCACTGCGCGAATTCGGCGCAGACTGGATCATTGCCATCGGCGGCGGCTCCCCCATCGACGCTGCAAAGTCCATGTGGATCTTCTATGAGCATCCAGAACTGGAATTTGAAAAGGCACTGACCCCATTCTCTCTGCCCAAGCTGCGCAACAAGGCAAGATTTGTCGGCATCACTACCACAAGCGGTACTGCAACCGAGGTCACTTCCTTCTCTGTCATCACCAACCCAGACACCAGCATCAAGTATCCGATCGCAGACTACGAGATCACTCCGGATATCGCGATCGTTGACACCAGCCTCGTTATGAGCCTGCCGCAGAAGCTGGTCGCACATACTGGTATGGACGCACTGACCCACGCGATCGAGGCGTATGTCTCTACCGCAGCGACCCCCATTACCGATGCTCTCGCAATGAAGTCCATCGAAATGATCGCTTCTGATCTCACAGGTTCCTTCAGAGGTGAGCCCACTGCAAGAAAGCAGATGCACATTGCACAGTGTCTTGCAGGCATGGCATTCTCCAACGCGATCCTTGGTATCGTTCACTCTATGGCACATAAGACCGGCAGACTGTTTGATATCCCGCACGGCTGTGCAAATGCGATCTATCTGCCTTATGTTATCCAGTACAACGCTAAGACCGCACCTGCAAAGTACGCAGAGATCGCAAAGCGTCTGGAGCTTTCCGGCAGCACAGAGACAGAACTGATTGCCTCTCTCGTTCAGTTCATCAAGCAGATGAACCGAGAAATGAACATCCCGACCACCGTGGAAGAATTCGGCATCTCTTATGAAGACTTCACTGCAAAGCTGGATCTCTTCGCAGAGGAAGCCGTAAATGATCCCTGCACCAGTACAAATCCACGCCCGATCGATACCGAATCCATGAAAAAGCTGTATCTGTGTACCTACAAGGGCGAAGACGTTACTTTCTAATCTCTCACAATCATCCTTCAATTCATTTCATAACTTCTCTTTTCATTTTTCATTGCGGTGCAGCCCTGTGCTGCACCGTTTTCTCTTGTCTTATCTACACGGATACGGTATACTGTACATGAATGAAAATCGAAAACAGAGGTATGTATTTTATGAAAAATCCGAACCATGCGGTCATGCTGTGCTACAACATGCCCAGCAGCAAATCTGCCAAGCTCAAGGCAGCATGCATCAAAATGGGCATCCGCATCCGAGACATCGCCCCTGAGCAGTTCTCCCTGCCCCTTGGACACATTCTGGGCGTACCGGAATACGCGGACGCTGCACCAACCGAGGAAGCCCCCTTTCAGAGTGAGATGCTTGTATTCTATCAGTTTACAGGGTCACAGCTCGACCGGATGCTCCCTGAGATCAAAAAGGCAGGCGGCGTTCGTTTGAAGGCTGTTGTAACCCCCACCAATATTTCATGGAACGCCTGTACATTGGTACGCGAACTGATGGCAGAACGCGAAGCCATCGCCAAAAGTCAGCAGGCGCATGAGCCGCAAGCATAAAAAAATGGATGAGCCGGACGGCTCATCCATTTTTTTATGCTTTTTATGGCAGATGCAAATTACTTTACAGAGCTTGCAGCAGCCATACGGCGTGCCTTTGCTTCCATGCGTTCACGCACAACATCCATGAATACCGCAAGGATGATCACGAGACCCAGCACGACATTCTGATGCGCAGAGGAGAAAGAGAGCAGGCTGAAGCCGTTACGCAGGACACCGATGATCAGTGCACCTACCATCGTTCCAGCCATCGTACCCTTGCCGCCCATAAACGATGCACCGCCGATGATGCAGGCTGCGATCGCGTCGGTATCGTATGGCTGAATTGCCATGGTACCATTACAGATACCCGAACGACCAACAGATACGATGCCAGCGAGTGCCGCCATGAGACCGGATAAGGTATAGCAGAAGGTCAGTACATTTGCAGAATGGATACCGGAAAGGCGTGCAGCCTCCGGATTGCCGCCTACACAGTAGATGGAGCGTCCCAGTGCAGTCTTGGTCAGGAAAATATGCATGCCGATATACAGCAGGATGACCAGCAGGAAGCCGATCGGAATACCGGACAGCAGCTTGCCTACAAAGGGGATCTTCACCAAGATGCCACCCCAAGCAGTAGCACCAATGACCTTGCTGCCCAGCCAAGTCACTTCTTCTGGGAAGTTGTTGACCATCTGAGAGCCAGTGACCAAAAGTGCACCACCCCACAGTACATTCTTCATACCCAATGTAGAAACGAACGGGTGCGGCAAATGCAGACGGGTCAGCAGCATACCATTGATCCAGCCGACAACTGTACCTGCAACGATCGCTACGATCAGCATGAGCCATCCATTTGTGATGCCCTTCTGGATCATCATACCCATGATACAGGAGCAGAAGATCGCATTTGCACCGACCGACAGATCGATACCTGCGGTAATGAGGCAGAGCAGCATACCCACTGCAACGAGTGCATTGAATGTGGTCTGCTTCAGGATACCCATGATATTGGCATACTTTAAGAAGTTTGGTGTTGCAATCGCGATCAGAACGCAGAGCACCACGAGCGCGAGCAGCGTACCAAGGGATACGCCATTGCCACCCTTTTTCTTGATCTTAGTCATATAATCTTCCTCCCCATGCAGCCTTCATAATGTCCTCTTGATTAAAATATTCGCTATCACGGTCCACGGTTGCCATGACCTTGCCTCCGCGCATGACTACAACGCGGTCACTCATACCCAAGATCTCAGGCATTTCAGAGGAGATCATGATGACACATTTCCCCTCCTTGACCAGACTGTTCATAACATTGTATACCTCGATCTTCGCGCCAACGTCGATACCGCGTGTCGGCTCATCAAAGATAAAGATATCTGCGTCTGTATTGACCCATTTTCCGATTACGACCTTCTGCTGGTTGCCACCAGACAGCTGACCTACGATCTCATCAACAGATGGTGTCTTGATGCGCAGGGAACGGATATGCTCCTCGCCGCTTTCCAAGATCTTCTTTTCATTGAGGAATGGACCGTCGCAGAACCGCTTCATATTGGCAAGGATCAGATTGGTGCGTATGGTCTGTGCAAGCACAAGCCCCTGCCCTTTTCGATCCTCTGTGAGAAACGCGATGCCCTCCTTGATCGCCTGACGCGGATTCTTGATATGTACTGTCTTCCCGTGAACCTGAACGGTTCCGCCGTCCAGTGGGTCAGCACCGAAGATAGCACGCATGGTCTCGGTACGGCCTGCACCAACGAGTCCGGCAAAGCCGAGGATCTGTCCGCCATACGCCTCAAAGTCAACACCGAACAGCACGCCGCCTTCCTGCAAGTTTTCGACCTTGAGGAATGGCTCAGTGCTCTTTGTGCCAAATTCTTTCGGGAACTGGTTATCCAGACTGCGTCCAACCATTGCCGCGATCAGAGAATCATTGCTCCAGTCCTTGATGTCGCGTGTCTCAATGAACTGACCGTCACGAATTACAGTCACACGATCACACAGTTCAAACAGTTCCTCCAACTTATGGGATACAAACATGATACCCACACCGCGATCGCGCAGGCTGCGGCAGGTCTTCATCAGCTGCTCCACTTCCTTTTCACCCAGAGAGGAGGTCGGCTCATCCATGATGATCATTTTTGCATCGATCAGGACTGCTTTTGCAATCTCGATCATCTGCTGTACGCCCATACCGAATGTACCGGCAGGTTTATGTGGATCGACGTCCTGCCCCAAAGAAGCCATGACTTCTTTGGCTTTCTTATGCATGGTATCATAATCAAGCAGTCCGCCCTTTTTGATCCACTTATTGATAAAGATATTGTCTGTAATGCTCAGGAGCGGCTCGATATTCAGTTCCTGATATACACAGGCAATGCCGGCAGCAGCGGATTCATTTGGGTCTTTGAACTTTTTGAGCTGACCCTCGACATAGATCTCGCCCTCATCCGGCTGATGTACACCTGTCAGCACCTTGATCAGCGTGGATTTTCCCGCGCCATTCTCACCGATCAGACCAAGGATCTCACCCGGCTTAACGTTCAGGTGCATATTATTCAGTGCAACGACGCCCGGAAACAGCTTCATTGCATTTTTCAGTTCTACTACATATTCACTCATCGATTCATCACCTGTTCTTCTCCGAGATCGGGGTGCGGAGCCAATTCCCAAAGATCGCTCTCGGCGCGATCCCCATCGTGCGGCAGGTCCCCACGGCTGCTGCTCCGTCCATAAAACCCTCAAAAAACATAAAGCCCCCTACCCCAGACCCAAAGGAACGGGGCAGGGAGCTTTCACTTTCAAGGTACTTATCCGAGATAACCCTTC
Organism: Butyricicoccus sp.; assembly: GCA_020025755.1. Taxonomy (GTDB): domain Bacteria; phylum Bacillota; class Clostridia; order Oscillospirales; family Butyricicoccaceae; genus Butyricicoccus. The sequence continues at coordinate 9,384 of JAHHRO010000034.1, forward strand.
AGGGTATCCAGACGCTGCTGTGCAGAGTCCTTATCTACAACGCTTGCACCAGAGTCGATGAACTCCTCGGTGGTCTCGCCCTGCAGATTCTTTACAACAGTCTCAACAGCGGTGTAGCCCATGTTGTATGCTTCCTGTGCAACGGACATGGTCAGTTCGTCGTTCAGGATCGCATTACAAGCGGACTGAATGCCATCAAAGCCGAGGAAGATGGTCTTTGCATAGTTCGGGTTGGACTTTGCGGTACGCGCTGCTGCCATTGCCATATCGTCGTTGTTTGCGCAGATGATCGCGATGCCTTCCGGATGGTTCTGCATGATTGCTTCCATGCAGGTGACCGCCTGATCGGCAGTTGCATTTGCATACTGGGTCTCATCATCGAGGAATGTACCGCCAGCTTCTTCCACGCCAGCCTTATAGCCAGCCTTACGCGCATCATTGGTAGAGTCACCCTCTACGCCGCAGATCTCGATCGCCTTGATATCTGTCCATCCGGCAGCCTTTGCAGCTTCAACTGCGGCTAAGCCGCCTTTTTTACCAGCAGCCTCATTACCTGTACCGACAAAGGTCTTGACCTCTGGTGCATCGATATCGGTATCCACTGCAACGATCGGCTTTGTCTGTCCAGCGATCATGGTTTTTACCGTATCCGCATTGAGCGGCGCGATGACATAGCCATCATAATCTGCATTCATGTCAGTTTCGATGAGGGACATCTGCTCATCGTAAGCGGTCTCAGAGGAAGCACCCTTTACCTCAACAGTTACGTTCGGATTATCCTTGCCGTAAGCATTTGCGCCAGCCTGCACATAGCTCCAGTATTCGGAAGCGGTGGTCTTGAGGATCACGCTGATCTTATGTGCAGCGTCGCCGCTTGCCTGTGCGTCTCCACCATCTGTGCTCGGTGTATCTCCGCCGCAAGCGGTCAGAGCCATAACCATAGAGCCTGCAAGCATCGCTGCCATCAACTTCTTCACTTTCATAATGCAAACCTCTCTTTTCTCTCGGACGTTACTTTTTGTGCGTAACGCTTAATTTCCGCCTGCAAAACACGCAGGTCATTGTTTATATTTTAAGTCTTTGCTGGGCGGCTGTCAAGGTGATTGTGCACTATTGTAAGTATGCTTAATTTCTTCTTGTTAATTTATGCATTTCTATTAAAAATCTCTCTACTTATTATTGATTTATCGTGTGCCTTGTGCCTTTCCGGTCTTGTGGTTGTGATTTTTTATAAAATTATGTTCATTTTCTGATTGTCTTTCTATCTTTCTTCTTGTATTTTGTTGTGATATTCAGGGATGTATTTTGTATCTTTTTGCAGAAATCGCCTTGAAATCGGTAACAAATCGTGTGTTTATGTTTTTTCTCCGATAAACGCAGATTTTTTATTGTGCATTTTTCACATATCTTTCGTCAGCATTTTATATAATTCGCCCATCCCTATTCAAACCTTTTCACTTGTGCATCAAAACAACACAACAAACACTCCACATTTCTGACGCTTCTTCTTCTCATTCTGCCTCTCTGTCCGATCCGCTGATGCTCTTTTCCCATCCAAAAAGGCTGAGGCACTTTTTGCCCTGCTCCCCTCATGAATATCGACATATTCACTATTTCCTACCGGTTTACTTCCATTTTTTTCTCTTATGAATTTGCAGATTTGCAGTTGTAAAACCATGTCAAACAATTTATAATTTGATGTATATGTAAATCTGTCAGCATTCGCTGTTTTTAGAAAAGGAAGGGCATGTTTTATGAATAAAATCGGATTTGATAACGACAAATATCTCGATATGCAATCAGAACACATCAAAAAGCGCATCGCACAATTCGGAGGCAAGCTGTATCTGGAATTTGGCGGCAAGCTTTTTGATGATTATCATGCCGCGCGTGTCCTGCCAGGATTTGCACCAGACAGCAAGGTGCGTATGCTTGCCCAGCTGTCCAGCCAAGCGGAGATCGTGATCGTGATCTCTGCCAGTGATATCGAAAAGAACAAAGTACGTTCCGACCTTGGCATCACCTACGATGCCGATGTCCTGCGCCTCATCGATGCGTTCCGTGGGATCGGTCTGTATGTCGGCTCGGTCGTCATCACCCAATATGCCGGACAGACAGCCGCAGATGCCTTCAAGCGTCGCTTGATCTCTCTCGGCGTTCAGGTCTATACCCATTATCCGATCGCCGGATATCCGGGCAATGTACCGCTCATCGTGTCCGATGACGGCTACGGCAAAAATGAATATATCGAAACCACACGTCCGCTCGTTGTTGTGACTGCCCCCGGCCCCGGTTCAGGCAAGATGGCAACCTGTCTTTCCCAGCTATATCACGAATATAAGCGCGGCGTTTGTGCCGGATATGCAAAGTTTGAGACCTTCCCGATCTGGAACCTGCCGCTCAAGCATCCGGTGAACCTTGCATACGAAGCAGCGACTGCTGACCTCAATGATATCAACATGATCGATCCCTTCCATCTGGAAACCTACGGAGAAACCACGGTCAACTATAACCGTGATGTTGAGGTGTTCCCAGTCGTCAATGCCATCTTTGAAAAGATCGCAGGCGAAAGCCCGTACCACTCCCCGACTGACATGGGTGTCAACATGGCTGGAAACTGCATCATCGATGATGAAGCCTGCCGCAACGCGTCCTGTCAGGAGATCATCCGCCGCTACTATCAGGCACGATGCGAAATGCGTGAGGGTCGCTCAGATGAAACCGCCGTACACAAGCTGGAGCTGCTCATGCAGCAGGCAAAGATCTCGATCGAGGATCGTCCTGTCGTTGCAGCCGCGCTGGCACGCGCGGAGGAGACCGAGGGCAATCCGACTGCTGCGATCGAACTGCCGGATGGAACCATCATTACCGGAAAGACTTCTTCTCTGCTTGGTGCATCCTCTGCCGCACTTCTGAACGCGCTCAAACACCTTGCGAACATCCCGAAGCAGCTTCCGCTGATCCCACCCATTGTCATCGAACCGATCCAGAAACTCAAGATCCGTGGTCTGGGCAATCACAATCCCCGTCTGCATACGGATGAAGTCCTCATTGCACTCTCTATTTCCGCAACCACCAATCCGGTTGCCTCTCTCGCGCTCGACCAGCTTCCCAAACTCAACGGATGCGAAGTTCATTCCTCCGTCATTCTGGCGCAGGTGGATGATAATATCTTTAAGAAGTTGGGCATGAACCTGACCTGTGAGCCGAAACACCAGACCAAACGTCTGTATCACAAGTAAAATACCTGCTAAATTCACACAAAAACGCCCCTGTACGCAGTACAGAGGCGTGAGACTGTCGAAGAACTTCGACAGTCTTTCTAGGGGGATCCAATCCCCCTAGATACAGAGCCAGTTCCCGTAGAAACTGGCTCTGATACCCCCGATTTCGCGCCCGATGGCGCGGGTCGAGGGCAAAATCCAAGGCGCATGTCCTTGGATTTTGAAAATTTTAAGTCGCTTCGCTCCAGACAAAACTGGTCGAAAGACTTTTTTGACACTCTGAGAGCCAGTTCCGGTAGAAACTGGCTCTGATACCCCCGGTTTCGCGCCCGATAGCGCGGGTCGAGGGCAAAATCCAAGGCACATGTCCTTGGATTTTGAAAATTTTAAGTCGCTTTGCTCCAATAAAAAACAGCGAAAAGCCTTTTTCTACAAGCTGACGCCCCTGTACGCAGTACAGAGGCGTTTTTTTATTTCTGTGCTTCAATTTTTTCCGCAAGTTCATTGAGATAGATCCAGCGGTCGGTTTTTTGTTCCTGCAACTGTTCCAGTTCTTCTTTCTGCGCAAGCAGTTCCTGTAGCTTTACATAATCGTTCCCTGCACCTGCAATCTGCTGCTGGCAGTGTTCGATCTTTGCCGCGATCTGTTCCAATTCTTCATCGATACGTTCATACTCACGCTGTTCATTGAAGGAAAACTTCAGTTTCTGCGGCTTAGAGATGGATCTTTCCGTTTTTTCGGTCTTCTCTGTCTTTTCGATCCCCGTCTTTTCCTCCGGTCTACGCTTTTCGAGGTAATCAGAAAAGTTGCCTGTATAGGAACGTACTTCTCCGCCCTTACATACTTCAAAAATAGATCGTGCCATTTTATCCAGAAAGTACCGGTCATGCGAAACCGCAATGACGATCCCCGGAAAGCTTGTAAGATAGTCTTCGAGGATCATCAGGGTTTCTACATCAAGATCATTGGTCGGCTCGTCAAGCAGAAGCACATTGGGTGCTTCCATCAGAACAGACAGCAAATACAGCCTGCGTTTTTCCCCGCCGGACAGCTTCCCGATCCGCTGATGCTGCAAGTCGCCGGAAAACAGGAAGCGTTCCAGCATTTGAGACGCAGAGAAGGTTCCCTCTGCCGTTTGGATATTGTTCGAGATATCGCGAATAAAATCGATCACGCGTGCCTCAGGATCGAGTTCGCGCCCCTCCTGTGAAAACATCCCGATCCGCACGGTCTGTCCCTGCTCGATCGTACCCGAATCAGGTGCGATCCGCCCTGCAATCAGGTTGAGCAAGGTGGACTTCCCTGCACCATTGACACCGACCACGCCGATACGGTCATCTCGTGCCAGATTGTAGGAAAAGTCCGCAATGACAGTTTGTGCGCCATAGGACTTGAACACATGCTCGAGCTCGATGGTCTTGCGTCCCAAGCGTCCGGAAAGCGCAGAGATCTGCACATTTTCCGCCTGTATCGGTGCATCCTGATCGCGCAAGGCTTCATATCGCTCGATCCGGTCACGGCTCTTTGTCCCACGCGCACGCGGACCGCGCATGATCCACTGGTATTCCCGACGCAGGATGGACTGCCGCTTGCGCTCGCTTGCCGCTTCCATTTCCATACGCTCGGCTTTGAGTTCCAGATACTCCGCATAATTGGCTTCATAGCTGTATAAGGTTCCATTTTCCAGTTCTACAATGCGATTTACCACACGATCGAGGAAATAACGGTCATGTGTAATCAGGATGATGCCTCCGTGGAAACGCCTCAAATAGTCTTCGAGCCATGCTGCCATATCCATATCCAGATGGTTCGTTGGCTCGTCGAGGATGAGCAGATCCGCCGGATGAATGAGCGCAGTTGCAAGCGCAACGCGCTTGCGCTGTCCTCCTGACAGTGTGCCGATCTTTTTGTCATGCTCGGTCACGCCCAAACGGTTGAGCATGGTTCTTGCTTCATATTCTGCAACGGCGCGGTATTCCTGCGGCAGTCCCAAAAATACCTGTTCCAATACGGTCGCCTCCGGATCCATTGCAGGATCCTGCGACAGATAGGAAACCTGTACATTGGGGAATACCTGTACCGTACCGCTGTCCGGTTCCTCCGCGCGTGCGAGTATCCGCAGCAGGGTAGACTTTCCCGTGCCGTTAATGCCAATGATCCCAACCTTGTCCCCTGTATCCACATACAAAGAAGCATCCCGAACAAGCTGCTTCATTCCATAATTTTTTTCAATGTGCTCGGCTGCTAAAAGCATATCAACTCTCCTTTCCGTGCATATTGATTGTAGCACATTCCTTTGCCGCCGTCTATTCTGCAAATGCAGTGATTTTTTTACGGAATATATAAAACCACTAGCATACGCAGTCGGTATTTGCTATAATGAATATACCATGACAATGATGTGAAAAAGGATTGGTGAAAATACATGAAATTAAATTTAGAGAGCTTGCACAATACGCTCGCTTGGGAAAATTATCGAATGCCGTGTTATGACATCCCCACGATGCGTGCACATACAAAAACCGCTCCCACATGGCTGCATTTTGGCGCAGGCAATATGTTCCGTGCATTTCCAGCCGTTCTGGCGCAGCGTATGCTGAACGCCGGACTCACTGATACAGGTATTGTCTGCTGTGAAGCCTTTGATGAAGAACTCATCGACCGCTGTTATAGAGCGTATGATAATCTTTGTGTTGCAGTTACGCTGTATTCTGATGGCCGCATCAAAAAAGAAGTCGTCGCCTCCATCGCAGAATCGCTTGCATTATCCTCTGATTATGCACGCGTTAAAGAAATTTTTGCAGCACCCAGCCTGCAAATGGTTTCTTTTACTCTGACCGAAAAGGCATATCCGCTGCGTGATAGTGCAAAAGAACTGTACCCAGATGTTGCGGCAGATATGGAAAATGGTCCCGAGCAGGCAATCAGCCTCATTGGACGCATCACCGCCCTGTGCCTGCACCGTATGCGCACCTGTGGTCAGCCGATCGCGCTCGTCTCTATGGATAACTGTCAGAATAACAGCCTTCGCCTGCGCTGGTCTATGATGGAAATTGCTTATGCATGGAAGTCTGCAGGTCTTATCGATGATAAGGAGCTTGCATATCTGTCTGAGAAGATCGCATTCCCACTTACAATGATCGATAAGATCACACCGCACCCAGACCCGGAGATCGCAAGACGTCTCAAGGAAGATGGGCTTGATGGTATGATGCCTTTCGAGACACAAAAGGGTACCATTGCTGCGCCATTTGTCAATACCGAACAGCCGCAGTATCTCCTCATGGAGGACAACTTCCCAATGGGTCACCCACCGCTTGAGCAGCTCGGTGTGATCTTTACTCGCGCTGATATCGTATCCAAGACCGCACGCATGAAGGGCTGCACCTGCCTGAACCCGAATGATACCACACTCGCCGTCTACGGCTGTCTATTGGGCTATACCAAGATCCATGATGAAATGAAGGATACCGACCTCGTAAACCTCATCACACGCATGAGTGAGCTGGAAGCCATGCCCATGGTCTCTGATCCGGGCATCCTTGATCCACACGAGTATCTGCACGAGGCACTGTCTGTGCGCTATCCAAACCCATTCATGCCAGATACCCCACAGCGTATTGCAACAGATACCTCTCAAAAGCTGGCGATTCGTTTTGGTCAGACACTGGAAGGATATTATGATTCTACTTTGCCCAAGTACCGCGTATGCCGTCTCAAATATCTGCCGCTTGCAATCGCTGGCTGGCTGCGCTATCTGATCGGTGTTGATGATAACGGTGAAGAATTTGAGCTGAGCCCAGACCCCAATCTGGAAATGCTCAAAAAACACCTTGCTGGTATCACACTTGGTTGTGAAAAGGTAACCGAAGCACAGCTTTATCCGATCCTTTCTTCCAAGTCTATCTTTGGCGTCAACCTTTACGAGGTTGGTGTAGCCGATAAGGTGACCGATTACTTCCGTGAATTGATCGCAGGAAAGGGTGCTGTACGCCAGACCCTGCATAAATACTGCGGCGAATAAATCATTCGATCCTGTTGCTTTTTCCAAAAGCAACAGGATTTTTCTCTATTATTTGTAGCGTTTCCTTAATTTGTCAAAAAGTATTGAAATCCGCTTGACACTTACCTATGACTCTTGTATGATTTTATTAGAATCATTTCATATTTTAGGTGATTTTCTGTAAATCACTTACTTTTTTGTACTTTATTAGAGAAAAGAGGATAAACTATGAGCATGAACCCAAAACGCCCAGCCGCGGCACTCCTGTCTGCTGTCATGCTGCTGGGTATGTTCAGTCCGCCTGCACAGGCACTGGACACGAACAACACGGCAGATCCCCATCCACCTGGTGCAGCTGCAACGGAATACCTCGAGGATTATCCGATCCAGCTGCTCCCCGAACTGGAGCAGGACGCGTCCCCAGAAGACGAAGTCACGCCAAACTCTGTGGACTGGACGCCTCTCATTCCGGCAACTCCCATTGCCCCAACCGAAACCATTCCAGCTTTGCAGCTGACCCCAGCGCAGAAGGCGGAACAGAACGAGCAGGTGGAGCACTCTGAGCCGGAAGAACAGACTGAACTGGAAGAACAGGCTGAGCCGGAAGAACAGGCTGAGCTGGAAGATGAAGAACTTCCGGAGATCCAGCTGTTTGCAAGAAATGTAGTTTATACCTCTGCAACCGCTTCCAATCATGTTCATTCAGGCAATGGAACCTATGCAAATCCCTATAACCTATTTGATGATGCAGTAAAAAATGCGATGCCTGGTGGTATCATCATCATTAAGAATAAGGGATTCTTAAATACCTTAAACGAAACTGGCAGTTTGCCCTATATCATCGACAAAAATCTAACCATCATGTCCGAAGATCCTGACCGTCCTGCCATGCTTCAGGTTCGCTCTGGTGGCATCATATTGGGTGCTGATGTCACCTTTGAAAATGTAAATCTCAACTTTGAAAACCGCGTACACGATGCAATCTTTGCCAACGGTCATGCTTTAACACTGAAAAATGTACTCCGTTCCAATGGCAGCCGCGAAGTCGATTTGTTTGGCGGTCAGCTCTATGATTCGGTTACGAATAGACCATATGCAGCTGACAAAAAAGGTTCAAATAGCCAAATTATCATTGAAATGAACGATCCGACGCTTGCCCCCCTCAGCTCCATTCACCTTGGTAATATTTATGCAGGCAGTATGAATGGTTCCTTTGATGGTTCTGCAACCATCAAAATCAAAAGTAACAATTATACCTCAAATAAGTTTATCGGTGAAGTCTATGCCAGCGGTGCAGATGAAACCCCAGCCGGCAATATGTTTGATATGGTAGAGCCTGTTCCGCCAAAGGCAAATCCTGCTCATGTCACCAAGGGCAATGTTACATTTGATTTTGACAGCCTGCCCCTGCGTGGTTCCTCAAAATCTCCCATGCTGATTGATGGCAATACAGGTACTGACGGCGGAAAAACAAGCCTATCTGTTTCTGTTCCCAGCCTGACAGGCAATCTGGAGTTAAAAAATATTTCTGACCTAACTGTAAATAAGGGTGCCATTCAACCGACCGAAAATAGTACCAATGATTTTGATTCAATTACAATTGAAGAGGACGCAGAAGTTGATTTCAGGAAGATTTCTTCTGTTACCACCGGAACACTTGCCGGTCAGGGTACTTTGACACTCAAAAAAGATGGTAAACTGGATATTACAACAACTTTTAATGACACCCTGACTTTCCATACCGAAGGTGCATGGAATGGCAAGTCTGGTCTAGTAAACGAACAAACCTATGTCACAGTTCCATCTGGCAGTACAGGTACGTTCAAGTTTGAACCTCATCCAGGACAGAATAAATGGAAATTTAATAACACTGCAAATTCAATGCAGTGGAAGGCTGAAAAGCCATCCGATGCTTCTGAAGTACCTGATATGCCTTTGATCACTGCACTTAGTATTGAGCCTGAAGATGCACATAAGACAGTCTATGAATCATATTTCTCGGAAGACCCCCAAGTCAATCCCAATGAAGATTCACTAGAATTCCCATTCACTGTCAGCACTTTATCTAGCCAAACTATTGATACCCTAGAGTTTTACGATTTCGTTTGCACCATCAATGATCAGCCTACCACACAAGTAAAAACTGATGACGGATATCAGTATACAGATACATCCTCTGGACTCAGACTAAGCATCCTGTCTACTGGAATCAATCATGGTGCTCCTGTTCTAGATGTCTCATTGATTACTCCTGGAAAAATTAAGACTGGTGATTACGAAATTACATTATCTCACCCTAGTGCATCAGGCACTACACTAGAAATAGCGGCTCATTTAACTGTTATAAAGGATCCACTACAGCCTGAAAGTAGTCCTGACTCTGACGCTTCTAATAGTCAAGTTATTGTCACAACAAATCCCTCTACAACTTTTGGTGAAAATATCACAATATCTGCTGAAATTGCCAACGCAGCTATATTCTCTTCAAGATCTCTGGAGGAAAACAAAGCATATTTATATATCAATGGCGAACCTGTCGGAGAGCCTGTTGATATTTCCAGCGAATCTTTCCAGTTTAATGATATTGATGTGACCACAACCAATCATTTTCGTGTAGGTCAAAATCAAATATCTGTTGTCTATGGTGGCGGCGACAAGATCACAACTTTAGGAAACCTCAACGGTTCTGCTGGAACAGCAACGATCACAGTCAACAAAGCCACACCAACCGTAACTGTAGAGACAGACCCAATTACAGAAACCTATGATGGTACAAATGTTGATTATACACCAAATGTTACCGTTACAGCAGGTGGTATAAATATCTCTAATCCTGAAGTTTCTGTGATTTATGAGAAAGACGGGCAAGCACTTGCACAGGCACCGAGTCTTCCCGGCACTTATACAACTGAAGTTGAGGTTGCAGCAGGCGACTTTTATGAGAAAGCATCAGCAGCTGGTTCAACCATCACAATCGATCCTGCTACCCCTGCCGTGACCGTTTCAGGCAGCATTGTAGAAAATAAATTGATTCTCACAGCAAATGTTCAAGGTGTGGAAAGCGGTGCTCTGCCGACTGGCACGGTTACTTTCTCTATAACAAAGAATGGTGAATCCTCTCCATCCCAAACTTCTACTGCCAATCTTCTCTATAATAATGCAACAACAACAATTACAAAGCCTGTAGCAGGAGAATATACTATACTGGCAACCTATAACAAGGCGCAGGAAAACACGGTTTATGCAAATTCTACAAGCAATCCGATCACACTCAACATTGCACAAGATCATAAACCTTTGCAAGGGATCAAACTCAATCACAAGACCCTTTCTATGGTCAAGGGCGGACAAACCCAAACCCTTACTGTGACATACGATCCCACAGATGCCACAAATAAGGAGGTAATCTGGA
>JAHHRO010000035.1 GCA_020025755.1 Butyricicoccus sp.
GGCTGGACATCCTTGCTGCCACAAAGCACGATCATCAGGTTGGAAACCATCTGCGCCTTGCGTTCCTCGTCCAGCACAACGACTTCCTTTTCACTCAGGCGATCGAGTGCCATTTCGACCATGCCGACCGCGCCGTCCACGATCATTTTGCGTGCGTCGATGATGGCGGAAGCCTGCTGACGCTGAAGCATAACGGCGGCAATCTCCGGCGCGTAAGCAAGATGGGTGATGCGTGCTTCCACAATTTCCAAACCGGCACATGCAACACGGGCAGCGATTTCCTGCTTGAGGTTCTCTGAGATCTCCTGCGAAGAACCGCGCAGGCTCTTTTCGTCGCTTCCGTCATCCGCGATATCATAGGGATAGAGACGCACGATATTGCGCAGGGCGGAGTCGCACTGAATGGACAGGAACTCATGATAATTGTCTACTTCAAAGACTGCCTTTGCGGTATCAGTCACGCGCCAGATGACTGCAATACCGATGATGATGGGATTTCCCAGCGAGTCGTTGATCTTCTGCTTTTCGTTGTTGAGGGTCATGGCCTTGAGGGAGATCTTTTTGCTGATACGGCTGGAATTCCAAACCACTTTACCCTTGGAGGCTGCTTCAGTCTCTGCTTTTCCAATCTCAGCATTTACCGCATCTGCGGCAGGATTGACGGCAGAACAAAATGGATTGGTGAAATAAAAGCCGGGGGTTTTGAGGGTGCCGATGTAATGACCAAACAGGGTCAGAACAAGTGCTTCATTTGGGCGGATAACATGGAAGCCACATGGAAGGATCCATGACGGAAGTGCCAGCCATACAATGCCAACACCAATCAGCAGACCATTCAGCAGGGGGTTGCGCGTATATGCAGATACGCCGACAATGATTGCTGTGATTGCAGCAATGCATAAAATGATATCGAGCGCGAGGATGGAGAGTCCGCTTGTGGCATGGAGTTCCTTTTCCTGTGGAACGGTGGCAGCGGCTTCTTTTTGGGTTGTCATAAAAATCACTCCTTCAAATAGTGATATCAATTTGATATCACTATAATACAACCACTCCTTTTCTTTGTCAAGCAGGAGTTGGCAAAAATCCAGAAAAATAACAGCATGAAAAAAGCCGCCCAAACGCCGCTCTGAAAAAGAGGGCGATGGACGGTTTGGGATAAACCATCTTATTCGAGATGCTCGGGCAGGGTCGCGACTTCATCCTTGATGGTTTTCAGGACAAAATGCGTCTTGGTTGCTGAGACACCGGGCATACTTTTGATATGGCGATGGATCTGTTCCAGACTGCTGGAGGAATCGGTCACGATCTTCAGCAGAAAGTCGAACTCTCCAGTCAGATAGTGGCACTCTGCAACATTGGGGTGCTGACGGATCATATCCACAAGATCATCGTAATATTTTGGATGTTCCAAGCAAACCTCCATGAGTGCGGTCAGATCGTTGCCGACCTGTGTGGGGTCGATGAGGACGGTATATTGCCGGATGATGCCGGCAGCCTCCATACGGCGGATTCGTTCGATCACAGCAGACACAGATAGATTTACTTTTTGGCTGATATCCGATGCCTTACAACGGGCGTTGACACGCAGACAGCGCAGGATATCCAGATTGATACGATCAATCATGAAAGATGACACCTCTCTTTGAATCATCAGGATTTACGAAAAAATTAAAAAACAGATTGGGATATGGCGCAGAAGGTGTGATCTGCGACAAAAATTCCTTCTTTTCATTATACTGCCCAAATGCGCCCATGTCAAAAAAATCCATCTGGCAGGCACAGATCACCAGAGGGCAGCTTGTCCCATGAAAATAAGGGGATCAGCTCCTCGGCACGGACAGATATGGGGGCAGGGATCAATCCGGCGGCATAGGCAAGTGCTCCCGTCAGTTCGGCAGGGGTGAACCGTTTGCGCAGAATACCAAGATCCAGATCGGCATCGCGCTTGGAAAGCCGTCTGCCATCGGCATCATTCAGCAGGGGGATATGGATAAATGAGGGCGGCTCAAATCCAAGCAGTCGATAGAGCCAGATCTGCCGCGCGGTAGAGCCCAGCAGATCGCGTCCGCGTACAACCTCGGTCACACCCTCGCGCCCATCATCCACGACGACCGCCAGTTGGTAGGCAAATACTCCATCCGAGCGGCGCAGGATGAAATCTCCACATTCCGCTGACAGGGATTCCGTGCATACGCCTTGCAGACCATCGACAAAGGAGATGGTTTCGTCGGGAACACGGATACGCACGGCAGCACCGCGCTGTCTGCGCTTTTGGGCGATCTGTTCTGGTGTGAGATCCCGACAAGTTCCTGCATAGATCACGCGTCCGTCAGATAGATGTGGGGCGGAGGCAGCATGCAGAGCCGCACGGGAACAAAAACAGGGATAGAGCAGACCGGCACGTTCCAACTGGTCGAAATAGGTTTGGTAAACTGCGGTACGCTCGCTCTGGTAATAGGAACCGTCCAGACCACCTTTGGACGCGCCTGCATCCCAATCCAGTCCAAGCCAGTCCAGATCGTCCTCGATCAGATCAGCATACGCACGCGGACAACGTTCGGGATCAAGATCCTCGATCCGCAGGATGTAGGAGCCGTTTTGACTGCGCACGGACAGCCATGAGAGCAGCGCACACAGCACATTGCCAAGGTGCATGCGCCCACTCGGAGAGGGCGCAAACCGCCCGACAATTTGTTTCATGGAAAACTCCTTCAGAGGAAGTATTGTTTATATTATATCATAAAAGGAGGGGACACGCACCTGTGAAAAAGAAAAGATGCATGGAAATGGATTTGTAGAAATTTGATCTATCCACAGATTGCTGAAAGGTTTGCTCCCCAAAGCAAGGCTGTGTTGGGGTTATTATAAAGTCCGAAGCGGTGTAAATCATTGACTGGCAGAAACCGCAATACGGAGAGGATCTGATGTGCACAGAAGCCGCGGAGCAGGATGTATCGTATGCTCTGTTCAAAATCGATTCCCGAAAGAGGTGCAGGAAGTTGGAAGAATATGGTATAATCAAAGAGATTTACAGGTATCATAAAACCAAGGGAGGTATGTAAATGAAAAGAGGTACTGCGATCTTTTGTTCGCTGATCCTTGCGATACTTAGCGTGGTTGTGTTTGTATTTGTGCTGCCAACAGGTGGACCGGCACTGCCAGGGACGAGCATTTTGGAGGAGCGTCCCAAGACCGATCCTCAGCAGGAAAGAGATGCACCGCAGATGCCTGCCGTTGAAGAGGAGGAGCTGGGAAGTCATCCCATGGACAAGATCATTGAGACGATGACGCTGGAGGAGCAGGTCGCACAGATGTTTTGGGTGCGCTGTCCGCAGCAGGGGACGCTGGAATTCATAGAGAAGTATGCGCCCGCCGGTTTTGTGCTGTTTGGACAGGACTTCGAGAATAAGAGCAGGGAGGAGATCGCGCAGACCATCTATGCCTATCAGGAGACGAGCGATATTCCTTTGCTGATCGGTACGGATGAGGAAGGCGGAACCGTCGTGCGTGCGAGTGCCCAGCGGCAGCTGCGCCGCTGGCCGTTTGAATCTCCACAGGAGGTATACGCACAGGATGGACTTGCTATGGTGGAGCAGGACACGGCAGAGAAGGATCAGTTCCTCAGAAAGCTGGGGATCAATGTCAATCTTGCCCCTGTTGCCGATGTTTCGACGGATCGCAAGGATTTCATCTATCCACGCACCTTGGGTAAGGGTGCAGCAGAGACTGCCGATTATGTATCCATTGTGGTGCGCACCATGAAGCGAGATGGTATGGGTTCGGTACTCAAACACTTTCCGGGCTATGGTCCCAATGGGGACACCCATACAGGCTCTGTAACCGATACGCGTCCTGCCGAAGCCTTTCATGGCAGCGATTTTCTCCCGTTCCGCGCAGGCATCGAGCAGGGGGCAGATGCCATTTTGGTCAGCCATAATATCATACAGGTATTCGATGCTGCACAGCCGGCTTCACTCAGTCCCAACGTCCATCAGATCCTGCGTGAGGAATTGGGATTTCAGGGGGTGATCGTGACAGATGATCTGGCAATGGGAGCCATCACTGTGCCTGAGAAAGAAGCCGCCGTACTGGCGGTGCAGGCAGGAAATGATCTGCTCATTTCCTCCAATTTTGAAACGCAGTATCGTGCGGTTTTAGAGGCAGCACAGGCAGGGACGATCACAAAGAGTACCATCTATCGTGCCGTGCGTCATGTACTGCAATGGAAGGCAAATTTGGGATTGCTGCAAAATACATAAGGGGGGAACTGTATGACCAGAAAAGCACTCAGAGAACAGCTGTTATCCGAACAGGATACAGCTTATCAGGCATTTCAGTATCGGCTGATTCCCAACGCAGGACACCTCATCGGCGTGCGGATGCCCAAACTGCGTGCGATCGCAGCAGATCTTATAAAAGAGGATTGGAGAAGCTGGCTGGAGGGGGAAAAGGAGGATGCCTGGTATGAGGAGATCATGCTGGGTGCTTTGGTGATCGCACAGGCGTCCATGCCCTTGGCTGAGCGGCTGCAGCGGCTGCGTGCATTTGTGCCGCGGATACAAAATTGGGCGGTTTGTGACTGCCTTTGCAGTACGCTTCGGATTTGCGAGCGGGAAGTGCTATGGGATTTTTTACAGCCCGATCTGCACAGCACAGAGGAATTTTCGGCGCGTTTTGGTGCGGTCATGCTGCTGGAAAACTTTATCACACAGGAGGATCTTGCGCGCACATTGTCCGCATTGGCGCACATTCCGGCACGCGGATACCATGCGCGCATGGGTGTGGCATGGGCGTATTCCGTATGTGGTGTGAAGTTTCCCCAGCAGACGCTTGCTTTTTTGGAGACAGCACAATTGGACGATTGGACGCATAACAAGGCATTGCAGAAGATGCTCGAGTCGCGCCGCCTGCCGCAAGCCTTGCGTCAGACGGTTCGGATGCATAAGCGCAGAGGGCACTGCATGAAGCCGTAATAAGAAAAAGAGTTCCGCCGCGAATATTTGCGGCAGAACTCTTTTGTAGGGGATAGACGTTAAGTTTTAGCAAATTATAATCAGCCATTGCGCTTTTTCAGAAGCGCGATGTTTTCGTCTACTTTCTTCTTGCTCAGGGGATAGATGGTAACAAGGCACACACCGACTGCAATATAGAGCAGACCCGGGAACATGGTTGCAACACTATAGATCTTGTCAGCAACTTCGGCAGTCTGGATCTGTACGGTGGAATCGTAACCAACAAAACCGAGTGCCCACGCGCCGAGACCACCAGCCAGTGCCTGTCCGATCTTTCGCGCAAAGGAATATACAGCGTATACGGTACCGTCTTCACGGTGACCGGTGCGAACCTCCTGATCATCGATAACGTCGGTGATGAGTGCCCAGATGACCATGTTGAAGAAGCCAAAGCCCATATAAGCAATGACGGAAACGCCAATGAATACAGCGACGGAATGGGTGTGCAGGAAGTACAGAACGATGCAGGCTGCGCCGCCGATGAAGCAGCCCAGTGCGCCAAGCTCACGCTTGCCGAATCGGCGAGTGAGCGGTACAACAAAGGGAGCCAGAATGAAGGATGGCAGGATACCGAACAGGCTCAGCATGGACAGACCTGCCTTATCGTTGAAATAGTCGATGAAGACATACTGGTTGACAGACTGCGACATCAGAGAGCCAAGCAGCAGGAAGATCGCAGCTGCGACGATGCCGATGAGGGAGCGGCTGGTCAGAACTGCCTGAAGGGATTTTCCAATGCTGGGAGCCTGCTGGTTTACGATCGGCTCTTTCTGGACGCGCTCGGTGGTCATGTAGTAGCAGAGCAGATAGCAAACGATCGCGCAGGCAGAAAATACACCGGCGATCAGGGTGAAGCGTCCACCATGTACGATCTGGTTGCCTGCTTCGTCGGTCGTATAGACCAGAAGTGGGCCGCCAACGCAGACGATCAGTGATGCAAGGGCTGCACCAACGCTGCGGAATGTGGACAGAGCCGCGCGGTCGTCACTTTCACTGCTCAGAACGGATGCCATAGAACCGTAAGGAATGTTGATGGAAGTGTAGAATACACTGCCCCACAGGATATAGGTCACGAACATGTAGATGACCTTGATTGTCATGGATGCATTTGCCAGTGCGGATTGATACATCAGGAAGCTGGCAATGGCGACCGGCCCGCACATGCGGCGGATCCACGGGCGGAAGCGACCATCCTTACCTGCCTTGACGCGGTCAACGATCTGACCCATTGCAACATCGGTGAATGCATCGATGCAGCGCGCAACGAGGAACAGCGTACCAACAAGACCCATGCTGATCCCGAGCACCTTGGTGTAGAATACCATCAGGAAGGTACTGGCAAACAGGAAGGTAAAGTCATTTCCAAAGTCGCCGAACATATACCCGACTTTGTCCCTTAGCCCGAAGGGACGGATTGCTTTTTCATTTTTCATCTCATTTTCTCCTATCTTCGAGTTCCCTCTATGAACCATTTTTATTGATATTAACGTATTTTTCATCACTGTAGTGAGTAAATTTTTTTGTTTTTGTTGTATTTTTTTTAGATTGCGTTGAAATACAGGGCGAAGTATTTCATAATTATTATGTAATTTTATGACTGTTTTGAGGGAGGGTAATTATGACATGTGTACAGGAATTTGATTTTTTTTCCAGCCTTCTCACTGATCTGAAACTTCCGTTTCGCCTGCTTCGATCCTCAGAAGATCTGAGGGTCTGGTTTTCTGGGTATCTCAATCCGCTTGATGGGGATACGATCGTAAATACCGCACCGGAATTTAAGGAGTTTACCAGCATTTATCGAAGCAAAACCGTCTATCACATCCAAAATTTTTGTTTTTGCTTTTTACTGTTCCGCATTCCGGATCCAAACCAAACCACATATTTTGCCATTGGACCCTATATGCTGTCGCATGTACCATCCATTTATCAGTTTGCTGCACCGGAGGATTGGAGCAATGATATCCGTGTGCTGGATGATGAGGAAATGCTGCTGACAATGGTCGGAACATTCATCAAGAAGATTTTCGGGATCGGGAACCCGTTCTCGCTTAAAAATGTGAAGATCCCTGAAACCACCGATGTGGTTTCGGTCACAGAGAATATCCCCTATGGAAGTTTGGAAGATCCCATGCGGAATATTCGTATTTTGGAAAAATATTATGAAAATGAAACCGAGCTGCTCAATATCGTGCGGTATGGTCAGTGGCACAAGGCACAGGTTTTTCTCAATACGATCTTTGACCAGAAGGAGTTCAGTCATCTGCACCCATGGGAAAATTCTCTGGAATTCAACCGCAATCAGTCGCTTGCGCTCAACACCCTGTTGCGCAAGACTGCTGAGTTTGCCGGAGTGCATCCCATTCATATCGAGAATCTTTCCTCGCAGTTCATTAAGAAGATCAATCATGCAACCTCAGAAAAGGATGTATTGTATCTGCATCGGGAGCTCATCCGCAAATACTGTCAGCTGGTGCAGACGCATTCCCTCAAGGGATATTCCCCAATCATACAAAAGGTACTGACCCATATCAGTTCCAATCTGTCAGGCGATCTGACACTCAACACACAGGCAAGTCTGCTCAATGTCAATCCAAGCTATTTGTCAGCACTGTTCAAAAAAGAAACAGGGATGACCCTCACAGAGTATGTCAAACAAAAACGG
The DNA here is from genome assembly GCA_020025755.1 of Butyricicoccus sp. Lineage (GTDB taxonomy): Bacteria > Bacillota > Clostridia > Oscillospirales > Butyricicoccaceae > Butyricicoccus. The sequence goes on from JAHHRO010000035.1 coordinate 7,675, forward strand.
ATCAAACACGCCGTCTTTCTGCTGACCAATACCGATCTGCAAATTCAGGTTGTGGCACAGTGCTGCGGCATTGCAGACGTCAATTATTTTACCAAGGTATTCAAAAAACAACTTGGCAAAACGCCCAAGGAATATCGAGATGAAATATTGGCACCATAACGAAGATGAGAGAGCAGGTCTCGAAAATAGATCCTGCCTCAAAATTTTACGATAGTTTACAAGAATTGTCCTCACGGATAAAATTTTGCCTGTGATATAATGCAAACAATGCGATATGCTTATAGGAGGTTTCTTTATGAGACAATATCTTACGTTACAAGACAACTGGTACTTTACAAAGCAGGAGCAGGCAGCCGTACCGACTGCCCTTCCGACAGATTGGGAAGCTGTGTCCATCCCGCATACATGGAATGCGCTGGATGGTCAGGACGGCGGAAACGACTATCATCGTGCACCTTGCTGGTATGTCAAAGAGCTGAATATTCCGCAGGTTCCGGAAAATACCTGCGTATATTTGCAGTTTGAAGCAGCTTCTGCGTATTGCGAAGTTTATGTCAATGGCAAGAAGGCAGTAAGCCACGAGGGCGGTTACAGCCGCTTCCGTGCAGAGATCTCTGCACTGCTCACCGAAAAGAATAATATCCTTGCGGTCATGGTAGACAACAAGCACCATGACAACATCTATCCGCAGATGGCAGACTTTACCTTCTATGGCGGAATCTATCGCGAGGTCAAGCTGGTATTCGTTCCCAAGACCCATCTGTGCATGGATTATTATGGTTCTGAGGCTCTGACCGTTGCGTCCGAGATCGTGGGAGACCATCAGGCACGCGTGACCCTGCATGGCTATGTTTCCGGTGCGGAGGCACTCGATCAGCTTCTCTTTGCAATCTATGACGCAGAAGGCGAGCTGATCGCAGAGGTATCTCGTCCGGCTGAGGCAGATACCCATGCAGAGCTGCTGCTGTCCGATCTGCACCTGTGGCATGGCGTAAAGGATCCATATCTCTATACCGTCAAGGCAATGCTCATGCGTCACAATGAGGTGCTCGATGAGGTGACGGTACGCCACGGTTTCCGCTCCTTCCATGTCGATCCGCAGAGAGGTTTCTTCCTCAACGGTGAGCTGACCCCACTGCGCGGCGTTTCTCGCCATCAGGATCATCTGATGCTGGGCAATGCGCTGACAAAGGAGCAGCATGCAGAGGATGCACGCCTGATTCGTGAGGTGGGTGCAAACACGATCCGTCTGGCACACTATCAGCACAGTCAGGATTTCTACGATCTCTGTGATGAGATGGGCTTCATTATCTGGGCAGAGATCCCATTCATCAGCCGCATGAATGTCGCTCCCGAGGCACATCAGAACTGCATCGAGCAGATGAAGGAACTCATTTATCAGAACTTCAACCATAGCTCCATCTGTGTTTGGGGTATTTCCAATGAGATCACCATTGGCGGCAGCACACCGCAGCTGGTAGAAAACCTCAAGGAGCTCAATGCACTGGTCAAGGAGCTTGACCCAACCCGCCTGAGCGTAATGGCACAGCTTTCTTCCCTGCCGAAGGATGATGAGCAGAACCAGATCACCGATATCGTCAGCTATAACCATTACTTTGGCTGGTATGTTGGCACGCTGGAAGACAATGAAAAGTGGCTCGATTCTTTCCATGAGATGCACCCGACCCGTGCACTGGGTATTTCGGAGTATGGCTGTGAGGGCATCGTCACCTATCATGAGGACGAGCCGAAGGCAGGCGACTACAGCGAGGAATATCAGGCACTGTACCATGAGCACATGGCAAAGATCATTGATGAACGCCCGTGGCTGTGGGCAACCCATATTTGGAACATGTTCGACTTTGGCTGTGATGCGCGCAATGAGGGCGGCGTTGCCGGACGCAACAATAAGGGTCTCATGACCCTCGACCGCAAGGTCAAGAAGGACGTCTTCTATCTCTATCAGGCATATTGGACCACTGAGCCGATGGTGCACATTTGCAGCAAGCGTTATGCAAAGCGTTCCAATGAGATGATCGATGTAAAGATCTACACCAATGCACCTGCGGTTTCTCTCTATGTGGACGGCGTATTCGCAGGCAAGAAGAGCGGCGACCGTGTGGTTGTATTTGAGGGAATCAAGCTCAAGGACGGGTTCACCACCATTACTGCAAAGGTAGAGGGCTGCACCGATACCACAGCATTTGAAAAGGTAGCAGAGCCATTCGTACCATATCACTTTGTAGAGGACAAGTCTGAGGTCGGTGTTACCAACTGGTTCGATGATGTCGATCTCAATCAGGAGCGCGAGATGACCTTTAAGAGCGGCTTCTACTCAGTACAGGATACAACAAAGGAACTCCTGAAGAACAAGGAAGCTGCTGATATCCTTGTAAATGCATTGAGCAGCCTGATTGGTATGAAACTCAAGAAGTCCATGCTGGCTGTCATGGGTGAGAATAGACTGTGTGATTCCGCAGAAGCTTTCCCGAGCAATGCGGCAGACACACAGAAGGCACTGGCTTATATCAATGAAAAGCTGCAGCAGATCCCCAAGGAATAAGTAAATTTCTTTCATACCCCTGAAAACGATAAAAAAGATAGCCCAAAAGCCCCATAGAGGACAGGATATCCTGTCCTCTATGGGGTGTTGCATTGTAAGAAAAAAAGGTACACGATCAGAGATCGTGTACCTTTTGTATTTACAGAGAATGGGGATCAATATGCAACGCCCTGCCAAATCATTGCTTCGCAGACCTTTTCAAAGCCTGCAATATTTGCACCGGCAACCAGATTGCCTTCCATGTTGTAGCGTGCAGCCGCTTCCTTACAGGATTTATAGATATTGACCATGATGCCGTGCAGCTTTTCGTCTACCTCATCAAAACTCCAAGACAGACGCTGGCTGTTCTGGCTCATTTCCAGACCAGAGGTCGCAACGCCGCCCGCATTGGCAGCCTTTGCAGGACCGAACATCACACCAGCAGACTGGAACGCCTCGACAGCATCTGGGGTCGATGGCATGTTTGCGCCCTCGGCAACAGCCTTGACGCCGTTTGCGATCAGGGTCTTTGCTTCTTCGCCGTTGAGTTCATTCTGGGTTGCACAGGGAAGCGCGATATCGCATGGAATGCTCCAGATGCCGCGGCAGCCCTCGACATACCTCGCAGACGGCACATAGTCCAGATAGGTCTTGATGCGCGCACGCTTGACTTCCTTGATCTCCTTGATGACCTGATAGTCAATGCCGTTCTCATCCACGATATAGCCGTTGGAATCGCTCATTGCAATGACCTTGCCGCCGAGCTGGGTTGCCTTCTGACAGGCATAGATCGCAACATTGCCTGAGCCGGAGATGATGACTTTCTTGTCCGCAAAGGAGGTATCCATATCATGCAGCATTTCCTGCATGTAATAGCAAACGCCATAGCCGGTTGCCTCGGTACGCGCCAGAGAGCCGCCGTAGGACAGACCCTTGCCGGTCAGAACGCCAGTAAACTCGTTGCGCAGACGCTTGTACTGACCAAATAGATAGCCGATCTCACGCGCGCCTGTGCCGATATCGCCAGCCGGAACATCAGTATCTGGTCCGATATGGCGTGCAAGCTCGGTCATAAAGGACTGGCAGAAACGCATGATCTCGTTGTCGCTCTTGCCCTTGGGGTCGAAGTCAGAGCCGCCCTTGCCGCCGCCCATGGGCAGACCGGTCAGGCTGTTCTTGAAGATCTGTTCAAAGCCGAGGAATTTAATAATGGACTGGTTGACAGACGGGTGCAGGCGCAGACCACCCTTGTAAGGGCCGATCGCAGAGTTGAACTGGATGCGCCAAGCGCGGTTGACCTGTACCTTTCCGGCATCGTCCACCCAAGAAACACGGAAGTTTACAATGCGTTCCGGCTCTACGATGCGCTCGAGGATACCGTTTTTTTCGATTTCCGGACGCGCAGCAATCACAGGCTCGAGAGATTCAAAAACCTCACGCACTGCCTGAAGGAATTCAGGCTCATGCGCATTGCGAGCAGCCAGACCTTCATAAACGCGGTTCAAATATTCGCTCTTGAACATAATAAGTGACCTCCATTATATTTAGGATCACAGAGCCAGCAAAAGCTCTGTTGGGTTCATTTGGTTGATTTTATTTTATCATGTGGAATTGACAGAATCAATTACTTTTACCTGATAAAATGACAAAGAAATGATAAAATCTAGGATGCGTCCTGTTGTATTATCTGACAATTTGCATAAAATAAACCTTGTTTGCATGAATCCCATCATTTTAGTAGGAAAAAAGAGGGAGTATGCAGGAATGGCGTGATTTCAGGAGGGAGGAGCGCGAAAAATACAAAAGGACGCCCGTCCCTTTGCAGGAAATGCGTCCCTTATAAGAAAGTTCATTCATTGTTCTGCGGCACGGGCATCAATAATTGCCTGACAAAGCCGCTGAAGGTAGGTGGAAGCGGCGGACAGAGAAAGGCAGAAAGTCAGAACCTCATTGGGGTCTGTTAGATCGACCTCCAAATGAGAGGCAAGTTCCTCGGGGATTACCCTGCGCAGATGCTGTTTGTTTTGTAAAAATTCATTGAAGCATTGCTCGAAGTCTACATCGCTTCGTCCAAGCAGGGCTTTGACATCCGCAAGAGCCAGTGTCTGCTTGAGATGATAGATGCAAAGCATTTGGATGATGTGCTGGCGTGTATATTTTTTCCCCTTGACGGGAAGGAGCAGCTTTTCTTTGGAATAATTGTTGATCATGGTCTTGGTCAATAGCTTATCCTGTGGATAGCGTTTGTTTTGTTCCAAGCCTTCGTTGAAAAGGGTTAGGACTTGATCCATATAAAGGTCGAGCATAGGGACATCGTTGGGTGTGATATCGTGGTCACATATCACGTCATCCAGCAGTTCAGATAAATTTTTCATCAAATCTTTCCCTCCCTATTAGGGACTGTTTGGAAAATCGAAAATTTGCCTTTTTCTACAGGGGACGGCATCCACTGTGCCCAAAGTACGCAGAATCCGATTTCTATGTTTTTGCCGTGTGGCGGTTCGCTCGCTGCGAAAAATCCGTCAATTTCCCTATTTTCAAACAAGTCCTAGGATTATTTTATCGCAAACCATAAAAACTTGCAAGAGGGTCGTTGCAATTTCGATAAAATGTGGTATCATAAATAATGCAATATAGTTTTCATAACTACATCGAAAGGGTGTGCGTATATATGCCAAGAATGTTTCAGAAGGCCAGAGACCCATTTTCCAGCTATTCTCACTTTATCGGTGCGATCGGTGGGGCAGCAGGACTTATTTTTATGCTATTTGAGGCAGTGCGTGAGCGCGTTTCCGTACAGACAGCGGTTTCGGTATCGCTATTTTGTTTGTCCCTGATTGCGCTGTATACTGCAAGCGCGGTCTATCATTATTCCCTTGGGGGAGTTCGTGTGCTGCGTGTGCTCAAGAAGCTCGATCACAGCATGATCTATGTACTCATTGCAGGCAGTTATACACCGGTCGTTCTGCGCTACATGGCACTTCCGGATGCTTATATTTTTCTTGCCGTTATTTGGGGCATCGCGCTTTTTGGAATCGCAGTCAAACTGCTGTGGATCGATTCTCCGCGCTTTTTGGGAACGATCCTGTATCTGCTTATGGGCTGGGCGGTTCTGTTTCGCTTCGATATCGTGCGTGCCATGCCTGCGCCGGCCATTACGCTCCTTACAGTCGGGGGTGTGCTCTATACCATCGGCGGCGTGATCTATATTTTGAAAAAGCCCAATCTTTCCCCAATGATCGGTTTCCATGAATTGTTTCATTTATTCGTACTGGCTGGCAGTTTGGCACATTACCTCATGGTATTTTGGTTCGTATTATAAAGGCTGTCCAAGCACTTCGACAGCCTTTCTGGGGCAAGATCCAAGGCGCATGTCCTTGGATCTTGTAAATCGCTTCGCTCCAAAACGAAATCGTGAAAATACTTTTGACAGTCAGCATAAGAGGGATGCAAATGCGTCCCTCTTAGTTTTTGCGGTATTGATGGATCTGAAACGAGATCTCAGTGTGCAGTGCAGACGATTTCAGCAGGCGTTCGGCGGCTTCACGCGGTGTTTTCCATGCGTAGGGGGTCATTTGATAGAGTGCCGCGATGTCTTTGGGATCGCGCAGGGTGATGTGTGCATGGATACAGATCTCCTCCTCAAATGAGAAGCCCTCCAAACTACGGATCTCAGTCGGATTTTCATAGGGGGTGGGATAGAGTACCTCCTTCATGCCCCACAGATGGCGCGCGCCGGGGGTGACCGTCAGCAAGACGCCGTTTTTTCGCAGGACACGCGCAAATTCTGGAGCGCACATGGGTGCAAATAGATGGAGTACCAGATCAACAGATTGATCGGCAAGTGGCAGGTCAAACAGGCTGGCGATCGCAAGGGCTGCCTGTGGGCATTGGCGTCCGGCATGGCGCAGCGCATAGCGGGATAGGTCGATCCCTGCAAGCCGTGCCTCCGGAACTGTTTCTAGGATAGCTTTGGTATACCAGCCTTCTCCGCATCCGGCATCGAGAATGTCTCTGGGAGCAAGTGCTTTGACCTGCTCTGCCAAACGCTGACGCAGGGGTTCATACCAGCCGCCCTCCAAAAAATGCGTGCGTGCCTGACACATTTCTGCGCTGTCTCCGGGATCGCTGCTGCCGCGGCGTGCCTGACGGAGTAAATGGATATAGCCGCCGCGTGCGGCACGGTCATAGCTGTGACCGTTTTCACAGCGTGCAGTGTGTTCTGCAAATGCCAGCGGTTTACCGCAGACAGAACAGCATAATAAAGAATTCATAGAGAGATCCTTTCCAGTAAGAGATCAAGTAATCGTGTACCGTCAAACAGAGGAAGCATTTCGTTTTCCTCAAAAGCACTGCCTGCCTGATGGGTACGGCTGTCATAGAGCATCCACGGTACAGGGGCAGTCGTGTGGCAGCGCAGAGAGACCGGTGTGGGATGGTCGGGCAGGATCAGGATGCGGTGTTCGGGATATCGTGCGGCAAGCCCTTCCATAAGGGGAGCAAGCAATCGCTGGTCAAAGTATTCGATTGCGGTCACCTTATCGCGGAAGCTGCCTGAATGTCCGGCTTCATCCGGTGCTTCGGCGTGAACCAATACAAAATCGCTTTGTTCCAAGGCATCCAGCGCGGCATAGGCTTTGCCCTCCCAGTTGGTATATAATGTACCGTCTGCATGGGGGACGGAAACGACAGACAAGCCCATCGCTTTTGCAATGCCATGCACGAGCGGAACACCGCCCACGGCACTGCCTTGCATGCCGGTTCGAGCGGGAAAGGCAGGCAGGTTCGGCAAAGTGCCGCCACCCCAAAACCAGATGGCGTTGATAGGCGGCTTCCCATCGGCGCACCGCTTGGTATTGATTGGGTGCGTGGAGAGGACTTTCTGTGCAGCATAGAACAGGCGGCGTAGATCGGTATCACTGGGCAGGTGAGCTTCCGCAGGCTGTCCAAGCAGGGTATCAGGTGCCGGAGAGTCTATACATGCCGCACCTTTTCGCAGCAGGAACGAGCGGTAGGTGGTGCCGCTGATGAATCTGTGAGCATCATCTCCGAGTGCATCGGATAGACTCGCGGTAAGGGTATCTGCTTCATACTGGCTCATGCCGCCGCCGTCATGTGCAAAGATACAGCCATCCCGCATGGAAATCAAATTACAGCGGAAAGCCGCGTGATCGGTCAGTGGTGCGTTTAGTCCGAACGCCTCCAAAGCGGCACGGCTGCTGCTACACGCTTCTTTGGGTGCGCCCAGCAGTGTCAGCAGGGCGGGCAGAGTTCCGGCTGCACAGCCGGAGGGGATGAGGCAGGTGCGGCCGAGACGGGATCGTACGGAAAGTGTATCCATACAGGGGGTATGGGCATAGTGCAAGGGGGTCCCCTGTGGGCAAAGGGGCAGATCGGCGGCACCATCTGCCACAGCAATAAGATATTTCATAGGTGTACGCAATGACTCCTTATATTTGAAAATAAAAGTTGATGCCTTTATTATAGCATAACCATACGGAAAATTCAGAATAAATCTCAAGATATCCGGTTTTATTCAAAATACATGGCATAAAGGGTGCATATAAGGGGTTCATGCAGGCTGTATTCTCCCTGATCGCACACGCGTTGGCGTGCGTCCGTCGTCAATTGCCCAAGCAGTGGCTCAACTGAACAAGATGGATCCTAATGATCTTCAAAATTGATTTCCGTGAGATGTGGGATTCTATACTTGACATTCACGGATTGAGAGACTATGATAGGACTACTAAGGCTGAATAAAGATCAGATTTTCTGACGCATACATGAGAAATCTGGGTGCTGCAATGCCGGTAGGGAGATTCACAAATCATGAACAATAAAAGACAATTTCGCTTGTCGTCACTGACATCCACACAGATCATACTGTTTGGATATGCCGCAATCATCTTGGGTGGTGCGCTGCTGCTTATGCTGCCCATAGCATCACGGCAGGGAGAATGGACCGCGTTTTCTGATGCGTTGTTCACGGCGACCTCCGCAACCTGTGTGACCGGACTCATTGTGGTCTCCACAGCCACATACTGGTCGCTCTTTGGTCAGCTGATTATTTTGGCACTGATTCAAATTGGCGGTATGGGATTCCTCACCATGGCAGTCATGGTCTTTGTTGTGACCAGACGACGCATCGGCCTGCGTCAGCGATTTACCATGCAGGAATCCATTGGTGCGCCTGCGCTGGGCGGTATCGTGCGCCTTACACGCTTTATCTTCCGTGGGGTCATCATCATGGAGGGGCTGGGCGCGCTTGCGTTGTCTTTGCGCTTTGTTCCGATGCTGGGCTTTGTGCGCGGTGTGTATTATTCGGTCTTTCATTCGATCTCAGCGTTCTGTAATGCAGGCTTTGATCTGATGGATGGCGTAGCCGGAACCGGATCCCTGACCCATTTTGTCAGGGATCCATATCTCAATATCATTATCATGCTGCTCATCATCATTGGTGGTTTGGGATTCTTCGTCTGGGAAGATCTGTACCTGCATCGCGGACAGCTTTCCCACTGCCGCTTACATACAAAGATCGTGCTGCTAGCCTCTGTACTGTTGCTGACCGTGCCTCCCATCTTAATTTTCTTCTTCGACAGAAACGTGACGGGGTTTTCGGAACTTGGTACTTCCGGTCGCTTGCTGGCAGCGTTCTTTCAGTCCACTTCCGCGCGTACCGCCGGATTCAATACGATCGACCTGAACCTGATGACGCATTCGAGCAAGATGCTGATGATCGTGCTCATGCTCATTGGCGGTTCGTCCGGCTCGACCGCAGGCGGTATGAAGACCACCACGATCGCGACCCTGCTTTTGTGTGTGCGTTCCTCGATGACACGCGAAAATGAGCTGCGCGTATTCGGTCGCCGTCTGGATGACATCTGCCTGCGCAGTGCGGTCACGATATTCTTCAGCTACATCTGCCTGTTTATGGGTGGAGCCGTGCTGCTGACACAGTTTGACGGCGTATCACTCATGAGTGCTATGTTTGAAACCTCTTCTGCCGTGGCAACGGTCGGACTTTCGCTCGGGATCACACCGACACTGAGTACAGCGTCTATGAGTGTGCTGATCTTTCTTATGTTCTTTGGGCGTGTAGGATGCCTGACGATGGTCTATGCATTCGCAGAGACCCACCTCAATGCAGGTGTCAGCCGTCTGCCGCTTGAAAAGATCGCAGTCGGATAAAAAGAAAAATATCCCTGTAGCTTGAACAGGTTCAGTAAAAACGGACAATGAAAACATACCCCCTGTTGTAGGATAATAAAAACTACAGCAGGGGGTATTGCTATGCCAAAAACAAATGATATACATGTGAGGCAATTGCTCCCAAAGATCATCGCAATGCAGGCAGCACAGGGGGCACAGAGATATTTTTTTGTTTGCATCAAACCATTTCAGGCGTGATTACGGTCGTAGAAACATATTTGATGGGGGAGCGAGGCTTCCGATCATGCAGGAGAAAATCATAGAGCGCGAGGATCGCTTCGTAGACCTGTGCGGAAAATTCCTGTTGAAGTACAAAATCCAAGCGACCCGTGCGCAGGAGCTTTTGGTTGAGCGGGGTCAGATCATTGGCGATGACATGTATCTGCCGCGGAATGTGCACCTGATGGATGCCGTGCATACAGCCCAATATGCTTTCGGTACTCATATAGATACCGGAAGTATGGGGATGCTCACGCAGATAATGCGCAACGGTATCGCAGGTGAGATCATATCGCTCATAACACTCGATGATCTCAAATCGGTCAGGGGTATAGCCCAGCTCAGACAGGCGGCTGCAAAATCCATCCACGCGGCATCGGTGAAATTCCATGTTTCCGGTAATGATGAGGATATTTCCCTGCCCGTTGATGGCAAGGTGCATGAGTCCGCCGGCAATGCGTCCGCATTGCAGCTGATCCTGCCCAACGAAGCATAGACGTGGAGACTGGGGGAGGTCGCTGTTGTAGGTCGTGACCGACACGCCAGCCTTTACGATCTGGGCAAGCTGTGTCTGCATGATAAGATTATCAGGAGCGTTGATGACCAGCCCATCAATGCCTTGCTGCATGAGCCGCTCACAGCATTTTACATATTCCTCGGTTGAGCGACTGTGCAGCTCCTCCACGATCAGGTGGACCTCATGCGTACAGAGCAGGCGCGATGCCTGCCGAATGCCTTGACGGGTCTGTTCCGTAAAATAAGGAACCTCCCATTGCGGAACGATCACACCGATTTGCAGTCGGGCACTTTCTTTGCTTGGCTGGATCTGATAGCCGAGTTCGCGTGCGATCCGCTGCACCCTTGTGCGGACATCAGGACTGACATGGGCACGGTTATTGATCACACGATCGACCGTGCCGCGCGATACACCGGCAGCGGCAGCAATTGAGCGGATGGTTGGCTTGCTGGACCCCATAGAAAATCCTCCCCAAAAAACAGGTTGCGAGATACCAATTCTATTTTTAGTATAACATACCATTTTCTTTGTCACAAGGCACAACAAAATTTCACGCAGGAGACAGCTTCTGTTGTCGCATCGGACGAAAAAACAGGGGCAAAACAGGCATGTTTCACGAAGATGAAAACGCCCGTTGACACGCATATCCGTACACGCTAGAATAAAGGCAGAGCACAGGAAGATGTGGTTTTTAATTTGAATTCTGCAAAGCAGGAGGCATTTGTGTTATGAAAAAGATCAAGGTTGGGATTGCAGGCTTAGGAAGACTGGGAAAGGTACATGCAAATAATATTGCATATAAGATCCCCAATGCAGAACTGACAGCGGCTTGCTCGATCGTACCGGAAGAACTGGAATTTGCAAAGGAGCATCTCGGTGTTTCCGATGTATATACCGACTTTCGCGAGATGCTGGAAAAGGCGGATATTGATGCCGTTGCGATCGTGACGACATCCTCCGAGCATTGCTGGCAGATCGAAGCCGCACTCGATGCAGGCAAGCATGTATTCACGGACAAGCCGCTGGGTGTAGATGTGGAACAGTGCAGGCAGGCGGAACGCGCGGTCGAGAGACATCCGGAACTGACCTTTATGCTGGGATTCATGCGCCGCTATGATCGCTCCTACGCATACGCAAAGGAGAAGATCGATGCAGGCGCGATCGGCAAGCCGTATATGGTGAAGGCAACCGGCATCGATCCGGAAGCACTTGTAGAGGGCGCGATCAAGTTTGCACCGACCTCGGGCGGTATTTTTCTGGATATGGCGATCCATGATATCGACCTGATGCGCTGGTTCCTCGGCTGCGAGGCAACGGAGGTCTATGCACAGGGCTGTACTTTCAAGCATCCGGAATTTCGTGAGGCAAATGATGACGAGACCGCGGTTGCCTGCTATAAATTTGAAAACGGTGCGCTGGGATTTGTGCATGTAGGACGCACTGCGCCGCATGGCTATCATGTAGAAACTGAGATCATCGGCACGGAGGGTTCCATTCGCATTTCCGCTGTTCCTGAGAAGAATCAGGCGATGATCTACAACCATATGGGTGCACTGACTGAGTGTGTTGGTTCGTTCCCCGAGCGTTTCGATGAGGCGTATCTGCTCGAAATGCAGGAGTTTATCGACTGTGTCTGCGCAGGCAAACAGCCTGATGTGAGCGTATATGACGGTACCAAGTCTACAGCCATCGGTTATGCGACCACAGAGGCTTGGAAAACAGGTGAGATCGTGAAGATCGGATGATAGCAAACCTCCTTTTTCATAAAAGACCGACCGGATTT
>JAHHRO010000036.1 GCA_020025755.1 Butyricicoccus sp.
GTAAGGTTCTATTCCTTGTGTCTCCGTCGCGAGACCGCGACACGTTTCTCTGCTTCTCAAAGCAAACCCATTTAGCGGAAATGAAAACCGGACGGATTTCCCAATTCTCCGCAGTATGTGCGAACATAAATTTTAACCGCCGGCGCGACACGTTACTCTTTGCTTTGAAGCAAATTCTTTTAGCAGAAAGAAAAATCCTACGGACGATTCTAAAAACATTCCTCTTTGCTTTGGAGCAAATCATTTCGCTGAAATGAAAATCCAACGGACGTTCCCCCCACCGCAGTATATGCAGGAATAACCCCTCACCATTTTCCAAACAGAACAAAAATACGCTCAGTAAAACAGCATGAAATCATGCTGCCCCCGCCCTTTGACGGAGAGATATTTCTCGAGTTTGATGTCGAACAGCCGCAGGAAGCATAGATAGAGTGCCCCTGCACAGACAACCGTGCAGACAAGTGCTGCCCATTGTTCGCCCAGCCATCCGGAAAAGAAAGTATAAAATACGCGTGTCCAGAGCAGAATGGCAAAGCCGCACAGTGCCGGTGCGCCGAGGAACCGCTGTAAGCGGATGACAAGTGCCTTAGAAGTAACCAGCCGACTGAGATTGCAGAGCGTAACCCACAAAGGCGCAATACACTCTGCAATGAGAAAGCCATACACACGCAGATGAGGTTCACCTGCAAGGATATAGACAAGGACAAGCTGTAAGGCTTCTCCCGATAAGGCAGTCATCACGGCAAACTGCTGTTTTCCGATGCCATTCAAGAGAGAAGCTGTGATCATCTGGTAGTAACATATAATGGCAGAAATGCCAATGAGCCAAAAATACCCCATTGGGACGGCGCGATAAAAGAACAGGCGTGCAATGACAGGTGCAAGCGGAAGGAGCAGAGCCGTTGCCGGAATGCCCACGATGCCCGTTGCAAACAGGCTCTGGGAGGTAAAGTGCTGCAATAGCTTCCGGTCATGCAAAGAAACATATCGACTTGCCTGCGGCATGGCGACCGTGCAGAGCGAGGACAGCAGTGCAATGGGAAGGAGCATAATGGGCGACGCAACGCCTGATACGATCCCCAGCTCAGAGAGTGCCTCGGTCTGGGATAAGCCAGAAGCCATCAGACGCGTGGGCAGGACGACCGCACCAGCAGATGCAATGCCATTGGTAAGCAGTGCCGAGAGCGAGACCGGCAGTACAATCTTCCAAAAAGGGTCTGCGTCCACAGGCGGCGGACAGGATTTTGGAAGATGCATTCCGTGATACATACGCACCATGATGAATGCACTCACACACTCACTCACGGACATGCCGAGGAAGATCAGCACGGCAATGCGTCCGAGATCCTCCGTCTGCTCAAAGGACAGAAGCAGAATGGTTGCTCCAATGCGCACGAGTTGTTCGGTCAGTTCACTGACTGCGGCATTGTCCACGCGGTTCAAACCGATCATGGTGGATTTGAGCACATTCTCGATTCCCGTCAACGCAATGCAGATGAGCATAAAGGGCATTGCGTCAACCGTTCGGTGATCGCCCAGAATATTACAGCCGATCCAGTCGCGGAACACGAGCAGCACCGAACCTGCTGAGAGAAAGAACACCGTAAACGTCCGAAAGGCACGGCGCACCAAAAGACGCACTGAGCCGGTCTTTCCCTGTGCGCTCCACTCCGCGGATAGACGGGTACACGCCATCGTAACGCCGGAAAGTGCCGCAGCATGGATCACGGTATACGCCGAATACGCCAGCCGATACACGCCCAACCCCTCTGCACCTGCAAAGCGGCTCAAAAAGATGCGATATACAAAGCCCAGCAGCTGCAAACCAATATTGGAAAAGCACAAAAGCATGAGCCGGTTCATAAAATTGTCGTACTTGTGCATGGGCACGCCCCCTATCCTTCTCGCTTTCAGTCTATGGACAGGGTGCGGAAAAAAGACCAAAAGAAAAGAGAGCGCGTGGCGACGCTCCCTCTCATAAACGATCTGTTAAATGCGCTTTGCCAGCTTTTCGCTGTACTCTGCACGGAACGCATCGAATCTGCCTTCGTCGAGTGCCTCACGGATCTTGACCATGAGGTTGTTATAGAACCACAGGTTATGCTGTACGAGCAGACGCTGGGACAGCATCTCGCCAGCCTTGAGCAGATGGCGCACATAGGCACGGGAGAACTTCTGGCAGGTCGGGCACTGACAGCCCTCCTCGATGGGCAGTTCATCGGTCTGGTACTTGGCATTGTGGATATTCATGATACCATTCCATGTGAACAGATGCCCGTGCCGCGCATTGCGGGTCGGCATGACGCAGTCAAAGAAGTCGATGCCACGCGCCACACCCTCAATGATATTAGACGGTGTACCCACACCCATGAGATAACGCGGCTTGTGCTCGGGTGCATGGGGCAGCACCACGTCCAGAATATGGTACATGACCTCTGTGCTTTCCCCGACAGCCAGACCGCCGATGGCATAGCCGGGCAGATCCAGCTTTGCGATCTCCTCCATGTGCTCAACGCGCAGGTCATCGTAAGTACCGCCCTGATTGATGCCAAAGAGCATCTGCTGAGGGTTTACGGTATCGGGCAGTGCATTGAGCCGTTCCAGCTCGTTCTTACAGCGCACGAGCCAGCGTACAGTACGGTCACAGGAAGCCTTGACATATTCACGGGTCGCCGGATTTTCGATACATTCGTCGAACGCCATTGCGATGTCCGAGCCAAGGTTGGACTGAATACGCATGCTCTCCTCCGGTCCCATAAAGATCTTGCGGCCGTCCACATGGGAATTGAAGGTGACGCCTTCCTCACGGATCTTACGCAGGGACGCAAGCGAGAACACCTGAAATCCACCGCTGTCGGTGAGCATAGGGCCGTCCCAGCGCATAAATTTATGCAGACCGCCCATCTGCTTTACGATCGCGTCACCCGGTCTAACATGCAGATGATAGGTATTGGACAGTTCCACCTGACAGCCCAGTTCCTTGAGGTCAAAGGCATCGACCGCGCCCTTGATCGCGCCTGCCGTGCCCACGTTCATGAATACAGGGGTCTGTACCAAGCCATGCGCCGTCATAAACGCGCCGCGTCTCGCGCGTCCCTCGGTTTTTTTGAGTTCAAACGTACCTACGTTCATAGTGTTTCCTTTCTTTTCCTGTGATTTATAAAAATAATGTGCTGTCTCCAAAGGAGAAAAAGCGATATTCGTTTTCTACCGCAGTTTTATACATATCCAGCACCCGCTCGCGGCCTGCAAATGCAGAAATCAGCATCATGAGTGTGCTTTCGGGCAGGTGAAAATTGGTAATGAGGTGATCCACGCACTTGAAGGTATAGCCCGGATAGATGAAAATATCCGTCCAGCCCGATTTTGCACACACTGTACCGTCTGGCTGTGCGATGGTCTCCAGTGTCCGGCACGCAGTCGTACCAACTGCAAACACATCGTGTCCTGCCTGTCGGGTCTCATTGATGAGGCGTGCGGTCTCCTCGTCCATCGTATAAAATTCCGAATGCATGATATGGTCGGTGATTTCCTCCTCCTTGACGGGGCGGAACGTACCCAGTCCCACATGCAGGGTCACGAATGCCGTCTTGACTCCCTTTTCACGAATCTTTTCCAGCAGCTCCGGTGTAAAGTGCAGACCAGCAGTTGGAGCTGCCGCCGAGCCGGGCGTTTTGGAATAAACCGTCTGATAGCGTTCGGGGTCGTCCAGCTTTTCCTTGATGTAGGGCGGCAGGGGCATAGTGCCCAGCTTTTCCAGAATTTCGAGGAATACGCCCTCGTACTGGAAACGGATCATGCGGTTGCCGTCCGCCGGATTGACGGACTCGACCACACCGGTCAGCAAGCCCTCCCCAAAGGACAGCTTGACACCCTCTCGGGTTTTCTTGCCCGGACGGGTCAGACATTCCCAAACACCGTCCCCGTGATCGGTCAGCAGTACGACTTCGATGGGGGTCGTGCGTCCCTCTGCCTGTCCCATGAGGCGCGCCGGAATCACGCGTGAATTATTCATCACAAGGCAGTCCCCCGGCTTCAGATAGTCGATGAGGTCATAGAAATGCTTATGGTACAATTCCCCTGTCGCACGATCCATGACGAGCATACGCGACTGGTCGCGCTGCTCCATTGGATGCTGTGCAATGAGGTGTTCGGGTAAATCAAAATAAAAATCGCTCTTTTTCATTGTATCTGCCAGATGCGTTTTGTCTGGCTTCCTCCCTTTGTATATTTTCCAAGTATCATTTGACGGTCACGCCCGTATAATAGAACTGCAAAATCTCCTTGTATGTTTTCCCCTGTTCCGCCATAGCCTTTGCGCCATATTGGCTCATGCCGACACTGTGCCCCCAGCCTCTGCCGGAAAAGGTATAACGGTCAGCGGACACCACAGGATCAGCCGTGCTCCTCTGCCAATCAGATGCCGGATGCGTGGGCGGCTGTTCGGTCAGGGTCTCCTTGCCTGATGCCGTCAGTGCGGTTTTTCCGGCAACCGAACCTATGTTCGATACCGTGTCTTTCCCCTGTATGGTGTAGAACGTGCCGTCCGGCATAGGCGTTCCGTTGACCGATATCGTACCTGTCCCCTGCGTGGGCAGTGCTTCCGTCTGTCCGCTGCCGTCGAGCGTGCCCTGCCCGTTGATCTGATAGCGTATGCTGTTCAGTCCCAGCACGGTACGGCAGGACTCTTTGGTGAGCACGACCGTTTTCCCGCTCGTATCCGTGATGGTCAGCTCGTTTACGTTGCCCATTTCCGTGCGCTTCGTGACTTGCAGGGACTTGACCGACCCGATCTTGCGTCCGGATGCATTCAGCTTCTGCCCGATTTCCGCCGCAGTCAGGGTCTTGCTCCATACACCATTGGAGATGGCTTCGGTTTTCTCGTAGGGATCTTTCTTGCCTTTGAGATAGGCATAGCTGCCGCTCCATACATTCTCTGAGGATTCCGTCGCGCCGCCATCCGAGGAAAAGAAGTATCCGACTACCTTTTTATCTCCCTCATAGAGATACTGTCCGCGCGTCTCGTCCACGGCTGCGTTGGAGTTCGCCGTCGCCTGCCCAATGCCGCGGTACACCTGACAATGTGTGGTATTGCATACATCGAACCCGTTATTTTTATGCCGCGCTCCCTGCCCGACGGCATAAGAACGGGCACAGACTGCCTGTGCCTTGAGTGCTTCTCTGTGCCAGCTTGGAGACATTTCATAGGGAATGACACCCTTGATATATTCCTCAAGCGGTACTTCGTTGATAACGGTCAGCTTGCCGCCCACCATCTGATAGACAAAGCTGCCGCGGTATTTATACTTCTGAAACCATGTGAAATCCCCCTGCGGCTGGACGACAAGGATGGGGGCATTCGTCTGATACAGCACCGCACCGGTGTCCGTATCCTTGACCACGATGCCGCTGCCCGAAGGTGCAATGGTCAATTTTTGGTTGGATACGCGCTGTTCCTCGGCAAATCCGTCCGCCCCCATCGTACCGAATGCGTATCCCTCCGTATTTTGCAGTTGTGCCGCAGCCAGTGCCGTACTGCCGTATGCAAGCCCGATACGCAGGCGGTCATACTCTGCCGCTTTTGCCGAAACGCCCAGAGAAAGCAAAAGTGCTGCCCCTAGGGCACAAAGTTGTCGTTTCATCCTGTGGTTTCCTTCCTTTCTCTTTTTCATGCTCTGCTCTCTTGACAAACGGTATCCCGTGCAATAGAATAAAGACAATGTATCATATACTTTACCTGACAAAAGAAAATCCTTTCAGATAGAGGCGCGGTGTTCATCAGTATCGTCTGTGAGGGGCCGTAACCCCCATGACCACACGAAAAAGGGACCACTGCCGAAGGTCAGCCAGCATTACGGCGCGGCAGTTCTGGACGGTACGGAGAACATCTGCCCGTCTGTCACTGCATACGAGGTATGCCGGTGGAGCGCTATCTTTGGTGGAAAGTACATACTTCCTGTCTTTCCATTATAGTTAGTCTATACCGGTTTTTCAACCGGTTTTTTTCTTCTCTATGAAAGGTTTCCTTTATATGGTGATAAGCAACGTAGGAGGATCTGTCATTATGAAGCAATATCAAGTGGGCATTGTGGGCGCGACTGGCATGGTCGGTCAGCGTTTTTCGCTCCTTTTGGAAAATCACCCTTGGTTCCATGTAGCCGCCCTTGCGGCAAGCGGACGCAACCGCGGAAAAACCTATGCCGAGGCCGTTGAAGGCCGCTGGAAGATGCAGCAGCCGATCCCTGAAAGCATGAAAGACCTCGTGCTGTTCGACGCGACCGCAGACGCGGAAGCACTTGCTTCCAAGGTGGATTTTATTTTCTGCGCCGTTGATATGCCGAAAGACGAGATCCGCGCACTGGAGGAACGCTATGCAAAGCTGGAGTGTCCGGTCATCTCCAACAACAGCGCGCACCGTCTGACCCCTGATGTTCCCATGATCATTCCCGAGGTCAACGCTGATCATGCAAGGATCATCGAGTCACAGAGAAAGCGGCTTGGCACAAAGCGCGGCTTCATTGCCGTCAAGTCCAACTGCTCCATTCAGAGCTATGTGCCGGCACTCAGTGCCATCTGGGATCTGGGCATAGAGGAAGCAGCCGTATGTACCTATCAGGCGATCTCCGGCGCAGGCAAAACCTTTGACACATGGCCGGAAATGATAGACAATGTCATCCCGTTCATTGGCGGCGAGGAAGAAAAGTCCGAGGTCGAGCCGATGAAGGTTTGGGGTCACATCGAGGGGGATGAGATCGTATCTGCGGTTTCTCCAAAGATCACGGCGCAGTGCCTGCGCGTGCCGGTGTCTGACGGTCACATGGCGGCGGTATTCGTAAAGCTGCGTGATAAGGCAGACAAGGAAACGATCATCAAGAAGTGGCGTGCATTTTCCGGCCGCGCGCAGGAGCTGAAGCTGCCGTCTGCGCCCGAACATTTCCTGACCTATTTTGAAGAAGATAACCGTCCGCAGACCAAGCTCGACCGCGATCTGGAAGGCGGCATGGGTGTATCCATCGGTCGTCTGCGTGCGGACAGTGTGTTTGATTACAAGTTTGTGAGCCTGTCGCACAACACCCTGCGCGGTGCAGCCGGTGGTGCGGTACTCATGGCAGAGCTGCTGTGTGCAGAGGGCTACATCGACTGATCGGAGGGACTACTATGAAGAAGCCAATTTTTACGGGTGCAGGCGTTGCCATCATCACACCATTTCAGAACACAGGCGAAGTGGATTACGAGGTATTCAAGCAGATCATCGATCACCAGATCGCGCATGGCACCGATGCCATCATCATTGCAGGCACGACCGGAGAGTCTGCGACCATGACCCTTGCCGAGCATGCCGAAGTGGTCGATTTTGGCTGCTCCTATGTTGCCGGCCGTGTACCGCTGATTGCCGGTGCCGGCTCGAATGACACCGCCGCTGCGATCGAGCTGACGCGCGAGGCACAGAAGTCGGGTGCAGATGCGGTGCTCTCCGTGACCCCATACTATAACAAAACCTCCCAAAGAGGTCTGGTTGCGCATTTCAATGCCATCGCAGACTGCTCAGACTGCCCGATCATTCTGTACAATGTACCGAGCCGCACGGGGATCTCCTTTACCGCCGAGACCTATCACACCCTGTCCAAGCACCCGAACATCAACGGCACCAAGGAAGCAAGCGGCAACTTCTCCCTGCTGGCAGAAGCCATGCAGCTTTGCGGCGATGAACTGAACTTCTGGTCGGGAAATGACGACCAGATCCTGCCCCTCATGGCAATGGGCGGCAAGGGCGTGATCTCCGTCCTGTCCAATGTTGCACCGGCAGAGACCCACCAGCTGACCCAGCTGTGTCTCGAGGGCAAGTTCGAGCAGGCGCGTAAGCTCCAGCTGGACTATCTGCCCCTGATGAACGCGCTGTTTTGCGAGGTAAACCCCATTCCGGTCAAGAAGGCAATGGAGCAGCTGGGCTGGAACGTGGGCGCACTGCGTCTCCCGCTCGTTGAGGTGACCGCAGAACACGCGGCACACATCCAGTCTGAACTGACCCGTATGAACTGTCATATCTGAGAGAAAGGAGCGACAAGACTATGACAAGAATCCTGCTTTCCGGCTGCAACGGCCGTATGGGACGCGTTATTACGGAAATCTGCGCAGCAAAACCAGAGGTCGAGATCGTTGCCGGACTGGATGTCAATGCGGTACAGCTGTCCACCTATCCGGTCTATGCGCATGCGGCGGAATTTACGGGGGATTGTGACGTTGTGATCGACTTTTCCAACGCTGCCGTCACCGAGGAGCTGCTTACATACTGCACCGCGCGCAAATTGCCCGTTGTGATCTGTACGACCGGTCATTCTGCCGACCAGCTCGCCACGATCGACAAGGCAGCCGCTGAGATCCCCGTATTCCGTTCGGGCAATATGTCCATCGGCATCAACCTGATGATGGATCTGCTCCGCAAATGTGCCTCGGTTCTGGGTGCAGATTATAATGTCGAGATCGTGGAAGCGCACCACAATCAGAAGCTGGACGCGCCGAGCGGGACTGCGCTCATGCTGGCAGATGCAGTTTCCGAAGCCCTGCCCTATGAAACGGAATATACCTACGACCGTCATGAACGCCGTGAAAAGCGTCCGGCGCACGAGATCGGTATGCACGCCATCCGCGGCGGTACGATCGTAGGTGAACACAGCGTGCTGTTCTGCGGCCGCGATGAGGTCATCGAGATCAAGCACTCTGCCCATTCGCGCGAGGTATTCGCAACGGGTGCTGTCAATGCAGCGGTGTTCCTCGCCGCACAGACTGCGCCACGCCTTTATAATATGAGCGACGTGATCGCCGCACAGACTGCCGAATAAACGCAAAACGTCCCCCGATGTATATGCATCGAGGGACGTTTTTTGCATTGTCTGCCGGATCAGACGGGCACAAGCCCGATGATGCCGACTGAAATTGCGTACAGGAACAGGATACCAAGCAGCAGTGCTGTGATACATACGCCTGCAAGGATCGTGACACCAAGCTTGACCCCTCTGCTGAAATCGCTTTTATGCACCCCGTAAAGGAGTATGCACAGTGCAGCGATCCCAAGCAGCGCACACGCATCGTATGCCATCAACCCGTTCATATCCGGATCAAACTCCTTCCCCGTTGAATTCTGGAATAAAGCTCTCGCTGATGGACTCGCCATCTTGCAGGAAACCGGACAACCCAAGAGAGCGGAACTGCTCGGCGGCTTCCTCGTATTCCGCCTCGGTCAGCTTGCGGTTGATCTCAGGGTGATTTTCCATACCGAACGGCGTATACTGTCGCATCAGGCTGACCAGCACACGGTCGCCCCAGTGCTCGGCGATATAGCGCAGGATCTGTGCGGTATCCGAGCCAAGGCTTGGGAGCATCAAATGGCGAATGATCGTACCACGCGTCAGCATGTGATCCTTGTCAAAGCAGGGCTTTCCGGTCTGGCGCACCATTTCTGCAATGGCTTCCTTTGCGATATCGGGATAATCCGCCGTGCGTGAATACATCTGTGCATAGTAGGTGCTGTAATATTTAAAATCTGGCAGATAGATGTCGACCAGCCCCTCAAGCATACGCAGGGTATCGACGACCTCATAGCCGCCGTTGTTGTATACCACAGGGATGGTCAGCCCCTGATCCTTCGCCCTTTGCAGGGCATCGCATACAGTGGGCACATAATGCGTTGCCGTCACCAGATTGATATTATGCGCACCCTTCCCCTGCAATTCCAGAAAGATCTCGGACAGCCTTCCGGCATCGACACGCCGTCCCGCATCGGTATGGCGGCTGATGGTGCGGTTCTGGCAGAAGACACAGCCAAGAGTACAGTGTGCAAAGAACACCGTGCCCGATCCATTTTGACCGGATAACGGTGGTTCTTCCCACGCATGCAAGGCAGCCCTTGCAACAAATACTTCATTTGAAGCTCCGCAGAAGCCTCTTTGTCCGTGGGTTCGATCCACGCCGCAGGCACGCGGACACAGCATACAATGTTCAAACGCTCCCATACGCTTATTTCTCCCTTTGTCGATTTTCATCCTTATTATACGACATTTCGTACACCGATACAAGATAAGGCTTTGACGAAGTTTCAAAAGCGTAGTAAAATAGGTGATATTGGAGGGAATTGCCATGCGATATATCATTTCAGAATATGCCCACGATGCACCGCCGCTCCTGCGTGATTTTCTGGTGTATATGACCACCATTCGAGGGAAATCACCCAAGACGGCATTTGAGTACTTTTTGGATCTGCGTCTGTTCCTGCGCTTTATCAAGATAAATCGCGGACTTGCTGACCGCAATATACCCATTGACGAGATCCCCATTGCCGATGTAGATGCCACACTTTTGGCGACCATTCATCTATCCGACATCTATGATTTCCTGACCTATATCGGGGAACAGCGTCCCACGCAGGCAAACAGCCCTTCTACGGAATACGGCTTGTCAGCGGTGTCCCGTGCGCGCAAGGTATCCTCCCTGCGCTCCTTCTTCCGCTATCTGACGGATAAGGTGCATGTACTTGAGCACAATCCGGCAGGTGGTCTGGAAGTTCCATCCAAGCCGCGCAACCTGCCCCGTTATCTGACGGCGGATGACTCCATGCACCTCTTGGACAGCATCGAGGGCAAATATGCCGATCGGGATTATTGTATCCTGACCCTGTTTTTGAATTGCGGTCTGCGTGTTTCCGAGCTCGTGGGTCTGAACCTGACCGATGTGCGCGAGGATACCCTGCGCGTACGCGGCAAAGGCAACAAAGAGCGTATGCTGTACTTAAACGAAGCGTGCATGGATGCCATTGAGCAATATCTGCCCGAGCGCGTGCCGCCGCATGAGGCTGACCGCAATGCACTCTTTACCAGCCGCAACCGCAACCGCATCAGTACGCAGACGGTCAAATGGCTCGTGAAAAAATATATCACCGCCGCCGGACTTGACCCGACGAAATATTCCGCGCACAAGCTGCGCCACACTGCCGCGACACTGATGTATCAAAACGGCGTAGATATCCGCACCCTGCAAACCGTGCTTGGTCATTCGCAGGTAGATACGACCATGATCTACACCCATATCGCAGACCAGAATGTCCGCGATGCCGCGGAGCTGAGTCCGCTGGCACATAAGACACGAAAAAAGCACACACCGACAAAATAATGACCTAAGGAGAATATTTTATGGCACAACTGGAAGATGTCCTGCATGGAAATATTTATGAATGGATGACAAAGATCCAGCATGAACTGCTCAGAACCAGCACATCGGCTTCTCTGGAAGGCTCGAGCGACTTTGTCTCCGGTGATATCAAATGCTGTGTCCGCGTTTTCGAGCGATACAGCTTCATCGGAAGCAACCGTCTGAGTCTCAGCATTACCATGCTTCAAATCGGGAATGAACCCATCCATATTTCTGCCATCAGCGCAGGTGGAAGCTGCGGCGTCGTACTCAAACTAAATACATGGGGCGAAACATCCTTTTTGGAGGATCTGAAAAAGATCCTATACAGTCCTGCATGATGGGCAGGAGGTTTTATCTGATGATCCTCGGCGGCATCCTGCTCTGCATTCTGACGCTGTGGCTGATCTGGGGAAATCGGTCGATCGAGACGAGCCATGTGCGCATCTGCTCCCCCAAGCTGCCCCCTGCCTTTGACGGTTTTCGGATCGTCCACGTCTCCGACCTGCACAACGCCGTGTTTGGTCAGGATAATCTCGCGCTGCTTGCACGCATCGAACGCGCCCAGCCCGATCTCATCGCCATCACGGGAGACCTCATAAACTCCTATCGCCCTGACTTGGAGACTGCACTTTCATTCGCGAGAGAAGCTGCCAAAATTGCCCCCTGTTATTTTGTGACGGGCAACCATGAGGCGCGGATCGCTGACTATCCCAAACTCAAACAGGGCTTACTTGCCGCCGGTGTGACGGTACTGGAAAATCAGTCTGTGCCTTTCACGCGTCAGGGGGAAGTCATACAGATCACGGGTATCACCGACCCTGCCTTTATCAAGGTGCATACGCCAGAGATTCGTTCCCGCGCCATCGTATCCGATGCCCTCACTGCCCTGCCTGCGCAGGCAGACACGCCTTATACGCTCCTGCTTGCGCATCGCCCTGATCTTTTGGAGACCTACGCCGCATTCGGGGTCGATCTCGTTCTATCTGGTCATGCACACGGCGGACAGTTCCGCCTGCCCTTTGTTGGTGCGGTCTTCGCGCCCAATCAGGGGTTTTTCCCAAGGTATGCCTGCGGCGTACATCGGATCGAAAGTACCCAAATGGTCGTGAGCCGCGGACTGGGAAACAGCAGCTTTCCTGTGCGTGTCTGCAACCGCCCTGAACTTATTGTCCTGACGCTTTGTCGGGCAGAGGAAACGGAAAATCCGCAGTCTGTGCCAGCATAAACTTTTATCCGGCGTTGGTGTGACACGTTCCGCCTTGATTTGAAACGCTCCCACACGTTGACAAAATCCATTCCATATGATACGATAAAGCTATAGATTTGAGTGATTTTTGCAACCCGTTATTTCTCACCCAAACCTACAGTTACTGCAACAAAAAATGAATGGAGGGAATCAAAGATGATGGTGCAGCTTACAGCCAGACCGCCCGTATTCGGACAACATCGTCCGCAGACCGGTCTGCAAAAACTCGCTGGCAATGCGCCAAATCAGACACTGCAAAAAATCGTACAGCAGATCAATGCCAATTTTGCAGACAAAGAAAACCGTGACATCGCAGAACTGAGCCAAAAGGCAAAGGATCTTGTCAGCGCGAGCAAAGCAAAGAAGGCAGACGACACCAAAAAGCCGGAAGCACCGACCGGATATCAGAAGTATCCGGCTGGTATGTTCACGGCGCAGGAGTGGGCAGAGAATGCCCTTTCCGCACAGCGCGACGGGATCCAAACCGCCTCAGACGCCATCGACTATGCAAAGTCCAAGCTGAAATTCACCATGGGCAAAATGGATGAATTGGAAAACTACTTAAATGGCACAGGCACGCACAGTGACCCCAATATGACGCGCGAACTTGCCGAGACCTATCTGCACAACTACAGGCAGAGTCTCCAGCAGGATTTTAAGGACTTCCTGCAAAGCCATGCAAACGCAGGCATGAATACCATGTTCTCCAAGGAATACGATGACCTTTCGGGCGGTCTCGCCTCTCAGGTGATCGAAAACCAGCTGGATTCCATCAACGCGGATTCTCTGGGGCTTTCCAACCTGTCCGGCGACCCCAAGGAAATGCTGGAAGCACTGGAAAACGCATCCAAGATCCTTGCAGGCATGAACCAAAAAGTTGAAGCAGCCTACGGCGAACTGACTGGCGGAAAGACCTTTATCGATCCGCCGCGCAGCAGCTCGATCTTCGGCGCAGACTCCAGCCTGCACTTCGCAGCGTCCCAGATGGAACGACCGCAGCAGCTTATGCACACCGCAAACATGAAGCTGACCGGCAAGTTTCTGGATCTGCACGCATAAACAATTCCATTGCACCAAAAAGGCTGTCCCCGAAAATTTCGGGACAGCCTTTTTACTTGCGCATATATTTTTCCTACCGTTTCATCGCCTTGACCGGATCAAGATGTGCCGCATGGAGTGCCGGAGCGAACCCCGAGAGCACACCGCACCCAATGGCAAGCAGCGCACAGCCTGCAATGAGCCGCACAGGGATCGCGAGCGGGTAGCCGGTCAGATATGCCGCAGTCATGCAAAGCCCCTGCGCCGCCGCCAGCCCTGCCCCTGCGCCCAAGGCGCAAATGATCGCCGCTTGCAAAACGAATAGAAAGAAGATATCGCGCTGGCGGCTGCCGATGGCGCGATAAATGCCGATTTCCTCGCGCATCTCATGCGCTGCGGAGAGCATCCCACCAGCGACCGCACCCAAGGCGGTGAACATGGAAATGCTTGCCACCAGCAGGAACACCCACACCGCCTTCTGTGCCAAGCCGTCCACGATCTCCAGATATCCGGTCAGGTTCTGCACGCCGATCGTACTGTTCATTCCCATTGCACCGCGCACAATGGTATTGATCCGCTGTTTGAGTGCCTGCGCATCGCCTGTGCATGCCAGCAATACCTGATCCGCAGTCTGTGCGCCATCGGTCAGCATGGCATAGGGCAGATAAATGATCGTGGGCATGATGCCCCCTGCAATGCCGCTGAGTAAGGCGGTCTGGTCTGCAATTACGCCGATGATCTCAAAGATCTGCTCCTCCCCACCGACCTGCAAATAGAAGCTGCGTCCAGCCACCTCTGTCCTGCCAAAGAGCGTCTGCGCAAGCGACTGGCTGATGACCGCGCGGCGCACCGGCTGGGACGCTTCCCCTGCGGTAAACAACCGTCCATTCAGCACCTTGATATCCAGTACATCCTGCATATCCGCAGTTACCCCGAACAGCATGGCGTTTCCATGATGGAATCCATTTTGATAGCGTCCGTTCTGGTATTTAACAGGCATAGCCGCCGTGACCTCAGGGCAGATCCGGCAGACCGCCTCGGCAAAGGCAGGTGTCAAGGCTTCTCCCCCCTGCGCTTCCTCCAGATAGCAGGTCATGCCGCGTAACCCAATGGCACGGATCGCCGTGTGCATTTCTGTCTGCGCCACGCCCCCGACCGCCCCGATGACCGCCATTGCACATACACCGATGGCAACGGTACAGCCGCAGAGCAGGCTGCGCACGCCGCCGCGCCTGACCTGCCCCCAAGATAGCGCGAGCAGATCAATCAGCCGCATCAAAAATCACCTGCTGTCCGTCAGACAGCGCAGGGTTGCTGTCACATACCACCCAGTCGCCCGAACGCAGACCAGACTTGACCTGCACGCCGCGGCTGAGCTGGTAGCCGGTACGGATGTTGCGCCGCTCCAGCGTCCCGTTGGCGCGGCATACATATACAAATTGCTGGTCGTCCTCCTGCCGCACGGCGGCATAGGGCACGGTGACGGCATTGGGCACGTTGTCCGTAAACACCTTTACATCTACCGTTGTCCCCGGCATGAGGGTTTTGTCCGTAATTTTCAGGCTGCACTTGACCACTGCCGACTGTTTGTCCCCTGTCAGGCTGAAGGTCTGCACCGCGTATGGCGCGATCTCGGTCAGGCTTGCGGAAACGGTACGCGCCCGCTCGGTAATGGGCGTTACATTTGCACGCTGTCCAACCTTGAGATCTCCGGCGTAAAGTTCGGGTACTTTTGCCGCAACGGTGAGGTCAGAAAAATCTCCGATGCGCACGACGGGCATACCGGGCAGCAGCAGTGCACCCTCATCGGGCATCTGCGCCACCGTGCCGGACATAGAGGCGCGTACCATCGTCCCCTCGACCATTGCACTCTCTGCCGAGATGGAAACGCCTTGATCGGCAAGTTTCGCCATTGCGTCCTGCATCTCCTCTGTCATGACCTCAGGATAGCTGACGCGCAGGAGCGGCTGTCCCTCCGCAACGGTATCCCCGACCTTTGCATAACATTCCTCTGCACGCGCCGGTGCATATACGAATTCCTGTGCCTCGCGCTTTGCCTCGACCGTACCCTTGACGGAAATGCTGTTGTATACATTTTCCTTTGCCGCCTGTACGATGTGTACGGTCTCCAAGGGTTTCGGCTCAGACAACACCGAGACCCCCAGCATCACCAGTAAAATTCCAGCCGTAATGACCAATGTCCAGCGATAACGCTTCATATCGTTCCTTCCCTCCGCAAGCGATCTTAGGGTCAGTTTGCGAAGAAAGGGTGGTTTTTATACGCTTGTAAAATATGGCTGCTCAAAGCACAGCTTTGAGTGCCTGCTGAATGGTTTTGACCTGTACAACATTCATGTGTTCCGGAATGTCGCCCACATCCTGTTCGGGCATAATACAGGTATGGAAGCCAAGGCGATAGCCCTCCCAAATGCGCTGAGCGGCACAGCTGACCGCGCGCAGTTCACCGGTCAATCCAACCTCGCCAAAACTCATGACGCCCTCAGGCAGAGGCTTGTCCCGAAAGCTGGAGGTAATCGCAAGCACCATAGGTAAATCTGCCGCCGGTTCGTCCAAACGCATGCCGCCAACGACATTGACATAGGCGTCACTGCTGGATAAAAACAATCCGGCGCGTTTTTCCAGAATCGCCAGCAGCAGCACCATACGGTTATAGTCCACGCCTGCCGCCGTGCGTCTTGGCACACCGAACTGCGTCTTGGCAACGAGTGCCTGTACCTCTGCCAACAGAGGGCGGCTGCCCTCCATCACGCAGGCGATGCAGTTGCCGGATGCCCCCGTTGGATGCCCTGCCAGCATGGCTGCCGATGGGTTCTTGACCTCCATCAGTCCGCGGTCACTCATTTCAAACACACCAATTTCATTGGTCGAGCCAAAGCGGTTCTTTGCGGCACGCAGGCAGCGGAACGGGCCAGTCTGCTCGCCCTCAAAGTACAGCACACAGTCTACCATGTGTTCGAGGATCTTGGGTCCTGCCAGCGTGCCCTCCTTGTTGACATGACCCACGATAAAGATGGTGACGCTGTGCCGCTTGGCATATTGCATGAGGCTCATGGCACATTCCTTGATCTGGGTCGTGCCGCCGGGGGCGGCGGTCAGATCGCGGCGATAGACCGTCTGAATGGAGTCTATGATGAGGATATCCGGTTCTAACAGATCGGTTTCCTTGATGATCTCATCCATATCGGTTTCCGCCAGTACGAATAGCTGTGCCGAGCGGATCCCCAAACGGCTGGCACGCAGCTTGATCTGCCGCAGGGATTCCTCGCCCGATACATAGAGTACCTTTGCCGCACGGCACATCTCCTGACACATCTGCAAAAGCAGGGTGGATTTGCCAATTCCCGGTTCACCGCCGACCAGCACGAACGAGCCATGCACCGCGCCGCCGCCCAGCACGCGATCCAGTTCCCCAATGCCCGACTGAAAACGCGACTCCGTTCCCTCGTCGATCTCGGTGAGCAGGACAGGCTTGTTCTGCATCCGGTCACGGGTGGTCAGTACGCCGCGCGTTGCCGTCTCCGGCTTGACCTTAAATTCACTGAGCGTGTTCCACGCCCCACAGGACGGGCACTTTCCGTACCACTTCGGGCTTTCATACCCACAATCACTGCATAAAAAAACGGTTTTCTGTTTCATTTCGTCCTCCAAAATTTTAGACTGTTCCAGTTGTCAGGCGTTCAAATAGCCTGCCATGATGCAGACAGCCAGCTGCGTCTGATACGGCTCCTGTACGAGCCGTGCCTCCTCCTCGGGATTTGAGAGGAACCCACACTCTACAATGAGTGCCGGACAGGTCAGTGTGCGCATGAGGTACACACTGTCTCCGGCAGGCTTTGCTACGCGGTGGTTGCCGTTTGGGATCCCTCTTTTCAGGCTCTCCTGAATGGCTTCGGCAATGCCCTTGCTGTCTGCGTTCTTTCCATAAAAGACCTGTGCACCGAAATACTTTGCCTGCTCGAATTTATTGAGGTGGATGCTGAGAAAGACAGGGTTTTCCACCTGCTCACAGATGCGCTGACGCGCCTTGATATCCGCGACCTTGTTTTCACGCACGGCACGCCCCGGCTGATAATCGAGCGCGTTGTCATCCGGTCGGGTCAGCTTGGTCGGGATCGCAAACAGTCCTGCCAGTGACTCCACCTTTTTTGTCACGCTTAAATTGATTGCCTGCTCGGTCACGCCGTTGGGGCTGACTGCACCACCGTCAAAGCCGCCGTGACCGGCATCCAGAACGAGCGTGGGCACACCCACTTGGGTGTGAAAGACATGCATACGCGGCGCGTTGTAGATTTGGTCAAAGAGGAGACAGGTGAGCAAGCCAAGCGCGACCCAATAAAACCACTTTTGCTTCAAATGTTCCACAATTTTATTCATTGATCCGCCCTCCTGCTTTCAATCTATGGAGCAAGCAGGGCGTGTATGCCTGCGGCGCACACGATCCGCACCCAAAGCATAAAAAAGACTGGACACAGCCTGCATCCAGTCCCTTTTTATTTTCTTACAGCTGATTTTTGTCTTGGGTCAGCAGTCGTGCATAGACCAGTACAAAGGCAAAGAAGAAACCCGAGGTCACCGTAAACAGGATATGCCCTGCAAGGGTGAAATATGCAACGGTAATGCCAAGGGATACGAACGCACCCAGTACCAGAACATTGAAATGCTTGATCGAGCGCATCAGGAATTCCACGCCGTACTTGACATACAGCCACAGCATTGCAACGAAGCCGAACACGCCATAGAGCAGACCGGCGTCGCACAGATCCATTTCGATGATGTGCCCCTGTGAGCCGCGCCCCACGCCGAACAGCCACGCCATTGGGCCTGCCTGCTTGAAGTCAGCAAAAGTTGCCATAAATTTGT
Organism: Butyricicoccus sp.; assembly: GCA_020025755.1. GTDB lineage: Bacteria > Bacillota > Clostridia > Oscillospirales > Butyricicoccaceae > Butyricicoccus. The sequence goes on from JAHHRO010000036.1 coordinate 18,350, forward strand.
TCCATCGTCCAGAGATCAGGCTGCCGCCCTCCTCCTCTGCCGCCTCGCGGATGCCGCCGAGCGAGCCTGCGAGCATGTCCATCAGTCCGCGGCCTGCACCGTTGAGCAGCCATGAGAGTCCGTTAAACACCAGTGCCACAACAACGGTAATGCCGGTCAGAAGTACGGTTCGGTGTAAAAACTCCTTGTTGCCGCGTGCCGCAATGACCAGCGCATAGACCAGCATGACAGCGACCTCGCCGACCATTGCAATGAGTGCGGTTTTGGTGCCGATCAGCATAAGACAGATGATGCTCATTGCAGGGCCCATACCATAGAAGATAATACGTCCCTTGGTAAACTTTTCGCGCGGTATAAAGAAGAAATAGGATAAGGCGAGTGGAAGCAGGATCATGAGCGCACCCGTGATATCATTTCCCGAGTAATAGAAGCCGCGCACGCCGCGCGCGCCAAAGCGGTCATAGTAGGTGCTGTAACCGACGCGCAGTACATAGGGGATCAGGATGCCCAGAGAGAACACGATGGTCATGCCGTTGACATAGGCATGGATCTTATGAATCAGTTCTTCCTTATCCAGTTCCGAGCGCATGAATATATTTCGGTATACAAGGATCACCGCAACATTGTAGGCAAACCGCGCAAAGAATGTTACATCGAGCGAGAGATTGACGCCGCCCACCCAAAGAAATTCGGACAGCACGGACATCGCCCATGCCACACCCATAGGAATGGCGGTCAGGATCGACCGTTTGTCGCGCAGCATCAGGATATACACGACCATGATGAGCAGGACTGCCATGCGCACGATCAGTGCTGGTGTGGTGGTCAGACCGCCTCCGTTGGTCAGTTCACGATAATTGACCGCGTCCATACCTGCGTATCCACGGGTCAGCATCCAGATATACAAGCCATTTACGATATCCAGAATCGGATTGAGCAGTAAGTAGAGCCAAAAAAAACGCTCCAATCCGCGTAAGGATTTCTGCATCCTTTCACTTCCTTCTTGATTTATTTCCGTTCCATATTACCACATTTTTTTCCTTTTTACAAGTCAATCTTATTCTCTATCCATGGGGGGATTTGTGTTCGCACATACTGCGGAGAGCTTGGAAATCCGTCCGGTTTTCATTTCTGCGAAATGATTTGCTCCCAGAAGTAAGGGAGATGTTTTTAGAATCATCCGTAGGATTTTCATTTCTGCTAAATGGGTTTGCTTTGGAAAGCAGGGAAACGT
>JAHHRO010000037.1 GCA_020025755.1 Butyricicoccus sp.
CAATGACCTTTCGGGTATGAACCGAACGCTCTAGCCAACTAAGCTATACCGCCATCTCTCTTGGTTTTTGTCGTTTCTCATCAGCGACGATATTTATTATATCGAATGACAAGCTATTTGTCAACGGTTTTTTTCGATTTTTTCAGATTTTTTTGGGACGGGATTTTTGGCAGCTTTTCGGGGTCAAAATCCGCTTTTTTACAGCAGATAAAAATCCAGAGGACATAGATCGTCCTCTGGATTTTTTTGCATTTTTTATGCTTATACCAACTTGACGGTATAATATACTGCTGTCACAAAGAAATATGCACCTGCCGCGATCATACTTGCAAGCGGGATACGTCCAGCCAGCATCAGACCGACTGCTGCTATGATTCCCATGATTACCGGTGTCAGGAACATCATAAGATATGCATTACCTGAAAACTCAAATACATACTTATGCTTCTTTCCCAAACGCAGGTGTCCAAAATCACTGCGCACCTTAGCAACGCCAATGATCTGCGCCAGCATCAAAACGATCACAGCCCCCAGCAGATAGAGCTTATAGTCCGCGCCGCGCACGGTCTGTCCCAGCACAACAGCACTCACTGCAATCCCACAGTCGAGCGAAATCATGAAAAATTCCGGCTGATAAGAATGATAGATGAGATAAATAAACGCGAATGCTGGCAGTGCAACATACATCATCTTGATGGTGGAGTTCGGATTCCAGTCCACGATCGAGAATACAACAAACAATGCCACACCAAAAACAGCAAGTGTGCTGCCTTTCATAACATGATAGGACAGATCGAACCCACGCTTGCGTTCACGCAGCATCAAAAGCAGACCTGCTGCAACCAGTACAAGACCACCAACCCATAACACCTTGATAGCCGCCAGTGCGATCTCGTACTTTGAAGTATAGTTCAATATATTGTTGAGGAACATCAGCCCAAGTACCCCAAACAGACAGCCCGAAAACACAAGCAATACCTTGTTTGTGATATAATCGCTCTTTCGGGGATCTTCCTTTGCAGGAACCCCAGTCTGTTTGTTATTCTTTTCAGGCATTTGTGCAGCCAAAAAAATCAACTCCTACTATATTTATAAGTCGCCGCTTTCATATAGGACAGCGGTCAATGCCGCAAGGGGTGCGGTTTCACAGCGCAGGATACGCGGACCGAGCGAAACCGGTGTCAGCCCATTCTCCTGTGCCATGCGTGCTTCTTCTTCCGCGAAGCCGCCCTCCGGACCGATCATAAGCGCAGCATTTGCAAATGAATGCGCACGCAGCGCGGTACGCACACTCGTCTCGCGCTCCATCTCATAAAAGAATAACGGCATCTCCGTCTGTGCTGCCTGCTGGACAGCCTCCACAAAAGACACACATTCCCTTACTTCTGGCACACGACCGCGTCCGCACTGCTGTGCCGCTTCTTTTGCGATCTTGCGCCAGCGATCCAGCTTGCGCATGAGCGATTTACCGTCCGGTCTGGAAACGCAGCGCGACGCTGCATAGGGTACAATATAGCTTGCCCCCAATTCCACCGCTTTTTGCACGATAAAATCCATTTTATCCCCTTTGGGCAGTGCCATAAACAGAGTCACTTCCGTTTTCGGCTCTCCGCACGAAGGGGTGCGCGCATCTATCCTGCAATGCACCTGCTTTCCTTCTGCTTCGGTCAGCGTACATTGATAATCCGTCCCAAGTCCATCACAGATCACCAGACCTTCTCCGGCCTTCATGCGCAGGACATGTGTGATATGATGCGCGTCATCGCCTGTCAGCATGATCGAATCCGCCGCAGGTGTACTTTCTACAAAAAATCTCGGCAAGATGTTCTCCTTCCGGTTTCTGGGTATTCTCAAACCATTTTAGCAAACTCCGCGCCGCTTGTCCAGCGTAATTTTCGACTTTCTGACACAGATCAAGCAGGATGCATCGCAGTAAACGCTGCCCAGCCGCCCGAAACCGCACGATCTGTGAGCACAAATCCTGCGGCTTCCAGTGCCGCACCCACTTCATCTGCGCGTTCCTCAATGATGCCAGATGTGATGAGCGTTCCGCCCAAAGCCAGCTTTTCATAGAACATGGAAGCCATCCCGATAATGATATCCGCTACGATATTGGCACAGATGATCTGATACCCTGTACCGATTTCCTGCGCCAGCGTGGTATCGCGCAGCGCATCTCCATGCAGTGTACGCGCAATGGTGATCCCGTTGCGCTCTGCATTTTCACACGCGCAGGTCAGGCAGTGTGCATCAATATCAACTGCGACCTCCGGCTTTGCCCCCAGCATGCCGGCTGCAATCGCCAAAATGCCCGATCCAGTTCCCATATCCAGCAGTTTTTCCCCACCTTTTACCACTTTTTCCAGCATGGTAATGCAAAGCTGAGTGGTATCATGTGTACCTGTGCCAAAGGAAGAAGCAGGGTCGATCTCCAAAATACGGCGGCCCCCTGCATCCTCCACCGTTTCCCAAGAAGGCTTAATCAGGAAGGTATTCCCTACTGGGAACGGCTTGAAATACTGCTTCCATCCCCACTCCCAGTCCTCCTGTCGGGTCACGCTCTGTGCGGTCTCCAACCGCCCGAATGCTGCTTCTGTATCCTGCGTGCGCAGATCATCGAGTGCACGGCGCAGAGATTCGATCTGCGCATGCCCGTCTGCGGAATCTTCCACATAGACCTTGAGTTTGGTCTCCTGATTGCGCAGATTTTCGCACAGCGTTTCATCCACATAATCCCAGTATATCTCGGTATCCTGCAAAAATTCCTCAAAATCTGCGGCATCTTCCAGAGCATATCCCTCAATGCCGACCGATTCCAGAACATCTGCTACGGGATCAATGCCTGCGGTTGTCGTAAAGATCGTTACTTCAATGAAGTCCATTTTGTTCTCCTTCTATTACATACAGATCAGACCATATTTTTCAGAAAAATATTTCAATATGCGCGGTTCCTGTTCCCATGTTCCATCATAAAGTGCCAGTCCGGCATAAACGCGCAGAGCCTTTTCCAAAAGTTCGGGCGACTCTGCGCACAGGCATACCGGACGCGTGATCATATAAAGGTTTTCCTCCAGCGCGACCACATCTTCTTCTTCCTCCAGCAGCAATTTGAACGCCGCCGGTGCTTCATCCTCCAGTTCGATGAGGCGTTCACAGAGCAGGTGGTCGCAGCTGATCTCATCGGAAATGCTTGTCGTCCAATCGATGAAATGTGCGTCTCGTCCATCGGGCGCGAGTACTACATCATCCAACTCACGCGGAATGATCGTATGGATCTCCTTGATCCGGCGCATGTGCACCAGATCCGCAAGCCGCCGCGCTCGCTCGTTTGCCATTGGCACGAATAACTCTACATTGGGCAGATCCAACCCGCGGAGCAGCCACACCGCAGGACAACGCACGCCCAAAGAGATGCGTGCATAGGGCGCGATCCCATGCAGGGCTTCCGGCAGATCCTCAGGCTCTGAAGCCGTCAGAACGACCGTGGATACCCCTATGCGCTGCAATACCGCAATGGCTGCAACACAGTCCGTCCCATCCGCCATACGGCAGTCGGCATCAACCGGCAGCTCTGCCATAAGTGCCGCACCCGAAATATCGGTCACTGCGAGCACCGCCGCACGCAGAGCATGAAAATTTGATACACCAGATAAATAATAGAAATCTGCGTGCAGCTGCAAAAGAGGCTGAAACCGTCTGCGGCATTCCCCAATATACGCTTCACACGCCGGAAGGGCTTCATCCTTTGGCAGAGCCGGACAATGGAGCATGAGTCCGACGGGAACTTCCGGACAGGTCTCACGCATCCGTGCAAAGATTTGAGGGTCAGCCGCCAGCGCACCAGCAATCAACTCCTGATTGCTAACAAGCAGCGAATGGTCATCCGGGTCAGTCATCATGAGCTGACCCTCTGATAAGGGAATCGATTCCATCATTTCCTCCTTGTGGTTAGGCGGCACGCCATGAGCCATCTGCTTGCGGCATGTAGCGCAGCGGCCGGGATGCCTCCGCCTGACACGCTTCGAGTGCTGCATAATACACATCATCGATCATAAGGCCGCGTTCTGCGGCGCGCTGCGTCGCCTTATGCAGTGCGGCAAGGGTATCCTCGCCTGCACCCAGCTGCGGATCCAGCCCTGCATCCATCTGGAAACGCCGCAATGCACCAAACGCGCGTGTATCCAGCACATCGCTCGGCTCCTCCAAATATCCCAACACATGCAGCCGCTGGCACACAGCGCGCACCTGTTCGCTTTTCTGCCCGTACACGACAGGGGTCTTCACGTCCAGCGGTACTGCCGTTCTCAGATATCCCTGAATGGTACGCAGGGTATGCTTTTCCACATCAGGCTTTAGTCCGACGCCTTCCCAGCCCCCCGACTTGGGCAGACGCATTTCCAGACAGGTAAGCACCAGATAGTCTCCATCCAGATTCAAATGGTACTGCCCCTGTCCCTTTCCATAGGTTTGCGTTCCCATCAGGGTTGCGCCGCCGGCTTCGTGCAGGACACCTGCCATCAGCTCCGCCGCTGATGCAGTATTCGGGCCGACCAGCACGACAAGCTTTCTGAGCGGCAATCCGCCACCCTCTGCGGTATAGACACGATCTCCTCCCAAGCTCTTGCGATAATGCATGGTTGCCATCTGAGCCGGCTTTTCCAGCATCAGATCCAGCATTTCAAATGCTGCATCCACCATTCCGCCGCCATTGTCACGGAGGTCTAAAATAACTGCATTGGTTTTCTTTTCATCCAGCCCATTCCAGATTTCGGCAAAATCCTCTGCATCATGCATGGAAGAAAATGCCGTAATGGAGATATACTCTACGCCGGGAGCCGCCTGCCTTGCGCTGACGGTCTGCTCCAGAATCTGCTCCCGTTTCAGCCGAAAGGATAAGATCTTTCCCTCTCGGGACACCGTGATTTCAACCTGTGACCCCGCCTCACCCTGTAATTTTTCACCGATTTGGGTGAGCGATGTTTTCGTGATATCCATACCATCCACCGTCAGCAGGCGATCCCCCACCTGCACACCGGCAGACGCTGCCGGTGAATGACGCACGACCTGACGGATCAGCGCACCGTCGGCATCCTGTGTCACGGCAACGCCGATCCCTGCATAACCGGACAGGGTGGAAAACCCTGTCTGGTATTCCTTTCCTGTCAGATACATGGAATGGGTATCCATGCCGCCCAAAATATCATTGAGCACATTCCCCAATTTTTCGGGATGCTCCTCCAAATATGCCGAACTCTCCGCAATCGTCTCCTGTGTTACGGGGTGCATTTCCGCGACCAAACCGCGTGCATTGATGATCGCAACTGCTCGCTGAAACCGTTCGACCGAAGACAGGGCAGCCGCCTGTCCTGTCAGTACCGCCATACACAGCAAAGCAGCCATACATTTTTTCAGGATCTGCAAGATAAGCTCCTTTCACGGATGAAACAGTGAATCACTTGACAATCAGGCATTGCGCTGATCACATCTTCTCCGGCGCGTCTACACCAATGATATGCAGTACATTGCGCACGGTCTGTACCGCTGCCTGACACAGACACAGGCGTGCATCACGCAGCGCAGGCTCTGCATCCATAATACGGCAGGCATTGTAGAAGCGGTGGAACTGTGCTGCCAGCTGTACGCCATATTTGTTGAGCTTGGATGGATCGCGCGCGTCGGCTGCCTCCAGAATCTCCTCCGGCAGCAGGGCGATCGCCTTGATGAGTGCCTTTTCATCGGCATGGGTCAGCACTGTCAGATCGACTGCATCTGCGCTCGGAATGCCGATCCCATTTTCAGCCGCATTGCGCAGAACCGAGCAAATACGGGCATGGGCATACTGTACATAGTAAAGCGGATTTTCCGAATCCTGCTTGACTGCTAGGTCAAGGTCAAATTCCATCTGGGTCTCAGCCGCACGGGAATTGAAGAAGAAACGTGCCGCATCGACCGGAATCTCATCGAGCAGATCGGACAGGGTCAGGCTCTTGCCGGTACGCTTGGACATACGAACGACCTCGCCGCCCTGCATCATGCGCACAAGCTGCATGAGGACGATCTCCAGACGGTTAGAGCCATCCAGCCCCAGTGCATCCAGCGCACGCTGGAGGCGTGCCACATGACCATGGTGGTCTGCGCCCCAGATGTTGATGACGCGGTCAAAGCCGCGAGTCTGGAACTTATTGCGGTGATATGCGATATCGGCTGCAAAATAGGTGTAGAAGCCATTTGCACGGCGGAGTACATCATCCTTATCCGCACCAAATGCGGTGGACTTGAGCCACAGTGCGCCATCCTGCTCATAGGTCACGCCTGCATCGGTCAGCATCTGTACGGTCTCTGCAACTGCGCCGGAATCATGCAGGGTGGACTCACGGAACCATACATCATAATGGATCTTGTACCGCTCCAGATCGCGCTGCATCTTTGCAATGTTATGGGGCAATCCATATCCAACGATGGTGTTGAAGCGTTCCTCCTCGCTCATGGACAGGAGGGCATCTCCATGCTGTTCTACGAGATCGTGTGCCAGCTCACGGATATCCGCGCCCTGATACCAGGACGGATCGAATTCGATCGCATCCTCGCCCTTGAGTTCCTGTATATAACGCCCCTCGACCGAGTGTGCAAACTTATCGACCTGATTGCCTGCATCGTTGATGTAGAATTCACGGGTCACATCGTTGCCTGCCCAGTCCAGTACCTCTGCGAGACAATCACCCAGCACGCCGCCGCGTGCGTTGCCCATGTGCATTGGGCCGGTCGGGTTTGCAGAGACAAACTCGATCATGATCTTTTCCGGCTTTTCCTTCTTGGTTCTGCCGTATGCTTCGCCGCAGGTGCTGACTGCACGCACTGCATCCTGATACCAGCCGGCATTGAAAGTAAAGTTCAAAAATCCGGGGCCTGCAATGTCCATCTTTTCAAAGCAGGTCCCTGCAAGGTCTGCCTGCGCTACAATGCTTTCTGCGATCTTGCGTGGTGCCATGCGCAGCGGCTTTGCGCACTGCATCGCAAAGGTAGATGCCCAGTCTCCATTGGATGCATCTTTCGGGATCTCTACCGCAATAGGCGGCAGGTCTGCCTCTGGCAGAGTACCGGCTGCAACCGCTTTTTCATAAGCCGCCTTTACAATGGCAACCGCCTGCCGGCGTGCAGTTTCTAACAAATTCATATGATTCACTCTCCGTATATCTTAGATTGATTTTCAAGAATGCTTTTGGCTCATTCCATGGGTTTTGTGGATATCACCATCTCAAAGCGATGCCGTCCGGCCAAATTCTGATCGACCTCTATGGTATAGTCGATCGCCAGCAATCCGCCATCCTCCGTGATCCGGTTGATGATCTTGGAGGTATGCGTCGAAATGGTGAGTGCGGCACCAAAGTTTGTCTGATAGAGTCCCACATGTCGCTGATTCTCCAAAAACAGCATTTCCGAGGGACAGGTTCCCGTGCGGGTCATGGATACCGAACCATCCCCTATTTTCAGCAGCGTGTGCGTACCTTCCAGTCCGGTGATCTCACTTTCATCATAGGTGATATAATATTTGCCGCGTTTGCGATAAAGCCGCGCCGCCGTCATCATATTGACTTCCTCCGGCTCACAGCCTTCAAACCGCTGCACAGAATGAATCGACAACCAGACGTCTTTTTTTATATCTTCCATGGCTATCTCCTATCAAAAATATTTCAAAACGCGCCAAATTCGACACGCTTTGCAGGGAAATCCAGCGCACTATGCAAAAATCCGGGGGCAAGCACATTGAATCCTGCCGGATCATCGGAAACAAAATAGCGCGTTCTGCCCTGCCGTGTCTCACAGGGGGTCAGGATATCGCGCACGCATTCAGCAGCTGCCGCACCCGAATCAATGAGGCGTACATGCGCGCCCATCTCTGCCGCGATCACCTCGCGCAAGAGCGGATAATGCGTACATGCAAGGATCAGGGTATCCACGCCCTGTGCTTTGATGGGTGCAAGATATTCGCGCACCAGCGTTTCCGCTACGATATCCCCTCTGTGTACCCGTCCGTTTTCTGCCAGCGGTACGAGCAGAGGGCACGCCTGCATAAACACAGACAGGTTGGGGTCAGCTGCCGTCAGCATCCGTTCATATACGCCAGAGCGCACCGTTGCCTGTGTACCAATGACGCCGATTCGCCCTGTGACGGTTGCCTTTCGTGCTGCATCACAGGCAGGTGACACGACACCGATCATGGGCACATCGGTCTCTGCCGCCACGGTATCGAGTGCGGTTGCAGAGACCGTATTGCAGGCAACGACGATCGCCTTGATATCGAATGCCTGCAAAAAATGTACATCCTGACGGGTATACTTTAAAATCGTTTCCGCCGAGCGGGTGCCGTAGGGTACACGTCCAGTATCTCCAAAATAGATGATATCCTCATGGGGCAGGATCTCATGCAGGCGGCGTACCGCTGTCAATCCACCCACTCCGGAATCAAATACACCGATCGGTCGGTTATCCATGGATCTCCTCCATTGCCAGTGCGATCAGACGATCGATGAGTGCACTGTATGACAAACCGCCATGCTCAAACAGCTTAGGGTACATGGAAATGCTTGTAAAGCCCGGAATGGTATTGATCTCGTTGAATACGATCTCCTCTCCGTCTCGGGTGCAGAAAAAGTCCACACGGGACAGGCCGCGGCAGCCAAGCGCGGTATACACGCGGATGGCATTTTCCTGTACCTGTGCGATCGCTGTGTCGGAAATATGCGCCGGAATATAGAGCGCAGAGGATGCATCATTATACTTTGCATCAAAGGTATAGAATGTCTGTGTGGGTGCAATTTGACCGACCGTAGAAGCGACGGGGTCAGCGTTGCCCAGCACCGCACATTCTACCTCATAGCCATCAATGAATTCTTCTACCAAAACCTTGGTATCCCATCGGAACGCCTCTGCCAAACCAGCAGCCAGACCCTCAAAATCATCCGCACGCGCAACGCCCACCGAAGACCCCGAGGAACAAGGCTTTACGAACATGGGATAGACCCCATCCAGCCGAGCCTCGGCACGCTTTGCCTCTGCCACGGCATCCTTCTCGTAATCCGGACGCAGGACGATGGCATAGGCTGCCTGACGCACACCTGTCGTACCCACCACGATCTTGGTGAGGCTCTTATCCATTGCATTCGCCGAAGCCGCAACTCCCGGGCCTACAAATGGAATGCCTGCCAGCGTCAGCAGTCCCTGTACCGCCCCGTCCTCGCCGCCAAAGCCATGCAGGACGGGGAAGCATACATCAATCTGGATGCGCTCCATCCCGTTCTCCCGCTCGACGAGCAGACCATGTGTCTGCCGATCGGGAGACAGCACTGCCGGACACAGACCGGATTCCTGCTCCCACGCGCCCGATTTCACCTTTTCGGGGTCAGCATTTTCATAAAGGAACCATCTGCCATCGCGTGTAATGCCCACAGGGAGCAGTTCATATTTGTTCTGATCTGCATGTGTCAAAATCGAAGATGCCGAAATACAGGAAATCTGATGCTCGTTCGACAAACCACCGAATAAAACCGCAAGTTTCAACATGGTACTCCAAACCCTCTTTTACATATTTACTCAGTTTCCATTATACGATAATCAGGGCAAAAATACAAATACTTTGCACAAAAACTATTCCGAAAAGTATTCTCTCCAATGGACGAACCTTGTGCATCCTGCGGAAGAAATGTGAACAAAATATGAATCCTCGAAATACCCATTGACACACAATACTATATATCGTATAGTATTATACAAAGAACAAGGAGGTCATCGGTATGTCTTTTCAGATCTCTGCCGCCCTGCTTGATGCCATTGTGCTTGCCGTTGTTGCCCGTGAGGGCACCTATGGCTACAAGATCACGCAGGATATCCGTGCAGTTATGGATATTTCGGAGTCCACCCTCTATCCCGTCCTACGCCGTCTGCTCAAGGCAGGCGCACTCGAAACCTATGATGAAGCTGTTGATGGACGTATGCGGCGTTATTACAAGATCACACCGCAGGGGCGCATCCAGCTCATCCAATACCTTTCAGATTGGGCGGTGTATCGGGATAACATTGAAACAATCTTTTTTTGGGGGCGATCCAAATGAACGCATATGAATACCTACAGGCATTGCGCGAAGCACTGGCTGTCTTGCCAGAGGAGGAGATCCAAAGCGCGATCCACTACTATGAAAACTATTTTTTAGATGCCGGTGACGAGAACGCAGAAAATGTGATCGAGGCACTGGGCGCGCCGGAGGATCTTGCACATAGCATCCTGCTGGAATATACTGGTGTTGCAAGGAGACGACCGGAACGCTTCGACCAGCCCAACGAGCCGCTGGAAGGTATTACGCTCGACAAGGAAGGCTCACCGCTCGGACAGATGCCTCCACGCAAAAAAGGCATCAGCCCTTTGGCATTGGTCGGTCTTGTGATCTTAACCGTGCTGTTCGGCATTCCAGTGTTTGCTGCACTGTTCGGCGTAGTGATCGCTCTCTGCGCTGCCGTGTTCGGCATTGGTCTTTCTCTCATCGTCACCATCGTTGCACTGCCCTTTGCAATATGCATCAGCGGCGGACTGCTCTTTTTATTTTCCTTCTCCCTCTGGGCAGAGCCATTCTCTGCGCTTGCCACATTGGGTGCCGGTATCGTTGCCAGTGCGGGAGGTTTTTTGCTGATCCTGCTTGCGATAAAACTGCTGATGACCTATGTACCACCTATCCTGCGTGCCATGGTCAACGGTCTGCGCTGGCTGTTCAAAAAAATATGTGATCTGATTCGAGGTGTATTTCAATGAAATCTTTGACCAAACTTGCAGTTACAGCCCTCTGCGTAGGGGGAATCCTCTTTGCTGTTGGATACGCCAAAGGCGGTACGGTCTCTTACGCATGGTACAACCATCACTTGATCCCGTGGAACTGGGTACAGCATTGGGAGTTCATACAGCATGACACAGACCACAATGAATCAAGCCTGCACCGGCAAATCAGGGATCAGATCCAAGAGGCAGGTTCCGATATCAAGTATACCTATGACCACTCTTCCGATCATCTGCCTGTATCCACCCCCAATGAAACGCTTCCATCAGATACACAAACCCCTGATGCCTCGCCAAAAACCGATGCGATCCGCTCCATGAGACTGGAGCTTGGACGTGGACGATATACCATTCAAAGCGGCAGTGCATTTGCCGTGACCGGCACAGGGCTGGAGCAGATCAAGACTTGGACGGACGACGAAGCGGTATGGCACGTTTCTTATACCGGCTATAGGGATACGATCTCAGATACGGCTGACCGTAATGTAATCATCACGATCCCCGAGGGTAAGCAGTTTGACGAGATCGAACTGGCCATTGGCGCAGCCACTCTGACGACCGGCGCATTGACGGCGCAGGAGATCGACGTTGAGCTTGGCGCAGGTACGCTGGAAACCGGCACCCTCACCGTACAGCAGTTGAGCGCGAAGGTCGGTGCAGGCAAGGCAGTGATGGGGCTTGCAGGCGACTGGACGGAATACCAATACGAGATCAAGTCTGGTATTGGCACGGTGACCACAAATAATCATACTCTGGCAAGTGGTCTGGGCGGAGAGTTCTCCGGCGGCACAGGCAGCCGCCTGCTCGATCTGGAGGTTGGAATCGGCAGCATTGCACTGACCACACAAACGAACTGATTCGATCATGAAAGGAGTCGAACCTCATGTATCAAAACAAAGAGCCGAAACGGTTGTATCGCTCGGCAACTGACCGCAAGCTATGTGGTGTATGCGGTGGACTTGCAGCATATTTCGAGTTGGATTCCACGATCATTCGCCTTGCAATTGTCTTGCTGACCATCTTCGGGTTCTCTACGGGCATCTGGATCTATCTGATCGCAGCACTGATAATGCCTGACCAACCTTAAAATGCGCCCCTCCGAACTGGGGGGACTTGACCGGCAAGCCGGTCACAGCCTTACCGAAAAATGCGTCCCTGTGATCGGCTATAACAAGTGCGTGCATCCTTTTATTGTACGTTCACTGCCGCGCGTCCGTTCTCAGCCACCGTATGACCGGTCACAATCCGTTCCGCCGCAAGATTGCAGATGGCTTTTTCATCCATCCTATGCTATAATAGTCATAAATATGGAACCCGAAAGGATTGGAACCCATGGAAGACAACTTACAGAAAGAGGAGCTCCTCTCCCCCGAGACCGAGGAGACCCCTGAACCAATCGAAACACCGGAAACAGAGGATGCACCGATCCTTCCCCTGCATGAGCAGAAAGTGCTTGGCGTTTCGCGCTTTGCATTCTGGGGGATCCTGTTTGGCTACGGCGGCGGACTGATCCTCTGCGGCATTGTAGGGATGCTTGCAAAGATCGAGATCAAAAATACGCTGTTATTTGGTATTGGTGGTGCAGCAGTCGGTTATTTCATTGGCGAGTACTTTACAAAGAAGATCGCCGCCCGATATCCTGCACAGGATAAAGACACCAATAATTCTTAAAAAGTATAAAATAAAAAAGTGGTTCGTAAAAATACGAACCACTTTTTTGCAACTTTTTCACAGTGTAAAACGGCATTTTTATGCATTTTATAGGGTTTATTGCCCCCCCCCCCGAGTTTTCCGAGACTTCTTTCAGCCACCTATAAAACGTACCGCGTGCCACGCCCAGCATCTGTGCGGCATGAGCACCGCTGATCTCATGCATTTCATACATCCGGCGCACCTGCTCAAATGTTTCGTCTGATTTTCTGGAGGGGCGACCAACTGCCTTTCCGCCTGCCTGTGCCTGCTCAAAGCCCTTACGCTGCCGTGCGCGGAAGCTCTCGCGGTTTGCCGCGGCAGCTTCATCAATGAGTTCTTCCACCACATCGGAAATAAGCTGTTCTACGGTCAACTTTCCGGCAAGCTTTTGCTGTAAGATCGTGGGGTCAAGGCCACGCGCTTTCATTCTTTCTGCGAGAACGACCTGAATATCGTCGTCCTTGATTTTTTTCAGTTCGGTAAACAGCATGATCGCCCTTCCCTTTCTCCAGTATCCTCGTTCCAGAATGATTGTATTATGTAACTTTTATTTTGATTTTATCATATCATATACAATTGTTCAACCATAACCGCAACCGAACAGGCATATAACCAGCTATAAAAAGTTCGTTCTTTTCATAGTTATTACTATTTGTTATATTTGATTTATATATTACTCTTTTGCCCATCCCTCCCAGATTTCCGGTTGATAGCCGACAGTCGCCTTTTTGCCATTTCGCACGATGGGTGCTGCAAAGAGGGCAGGTTCTTCGAGCAGTTTCTCCTCCTTGGCGCTTTCGTATGCGAGATATTGCAAAGCAGACGCGCCCTTCGCCTTGCTGTCAATGAGGGCATCGAGAGAGCCGACTGCGCGTTTCACGCTTTCAAACTCTCCCTTGGACATACCGTAGCGCACAAGGTCGATGGACTGGAACTTGATCCCGCGTTCCTTGAACCAGCGTTCCGCCTTTTTGGTATCGAATGATTTACTTTTTCCAAAGATCTGAATATTCATAGAAAAGTTCCTTTCCTTTTGGTATTCACAAGAACAAGCCTCTGCAAAAAGCAGAGGCTTGTTCTTTTTCTTCTGTGCATACTTGGATACACAAATTATTTTTTAGAGATCGTCTGCGCCGTCTACGCGTGCGTCATCGTCATCTCTCAGAGTAATGAGCACAAATGCCTTCTCATCATCAAGATCGCGTGCATCTGCGCCACGGTCATTGCCACGCCAGTAAACTGTTACATCGTCATACTTGTGTGTATCCAGTGCGAAATAGTAGGTCTCTCCATCACGCAGGCTGTCTGTAGAAGCAAGCTTGTTGCTGCTGTTGCTGCGCTCCTTGACCTCCAGGTATCTGATATCCTCATTGGTATCATTGTAAATGCCAACGAGCACCGTATCCTCGCGATCCTTATAAAGATCGTGCCCAAAACGCTTGCTGGAGAAGTTCTTCAGATGAACGGTTGCATAGGATTCGGTCTTGTCCAGATCGATATCAAAGTAATCGAAGTCATCATCATCGGTATCATAGAACAGAACCAAATCATATCTATTTTCTTCTGCAACGTCTTCCAGCGCGATCTGGCTGTCTGTTCCGAGCTTATCACCGTCGAGCAGATCCTCGCCGTCATGGTCATCGATATCGAAATCACGTCCGTCGCCCTTGTCTACAAGGAATGCGTGATAGATCTTCTGATCGGTATCGTTTACGAGCGCGATGGTGATATCACCGCCGCCATGGCTGCCGCTGCCCAGAGAGAGCTTTTCGCTGCTGGAAAGGGTGAGAGTCGCGGTTTTTTCGGTATCGCTCTTAAATTCCACCTTGCCTGTGAAATCCTTACCCTTTTCGTTGACTGCCTTGAAGTACCAGGTCTTTGTGCCATCGAGGTCGATCTTGACAGTGGTGCTCTTCTTGGACTTTACGGTCTCAGACGCGAGCAGGTTATCTGCACTAGAGAAGCTGTTGGACTTGGACATGTACAATTCCTCGATATCGCGGCTGGAATTGTTCTTGAAGGTCAGTTCAGTCTCTGCAATGGTTACTTCCTTATCATTTGCCTGCTCGAACTTCTGACCTTCCTTGATTACGAGGGTCACATAGGCATTGACACCGTTGAGGTTCAAGCCACTATAAATGCGTGTGCCGCCAGCACCTTCGGTGTAGAAGTCATACACGCGGTGGGTTCCGGTATCCGGCACGGAGATATAGAACGAAGCCTTTCCGCCCTTTGCAAGGGTTCCGGAGAGTGCATTTTCAGTGCTGTACTGGAAAGAGCCGGTCAAGCCATAACGCAGGTTACTGATATCCGCACCGCTCTTATTGATAACATCGATGCGGTAATTCTTGGAGGTCACGATCGGAGTGGAGTTGTCCGGATAGGTCACGGTGATCTGCTGTGCAGCCTGATTCCATGCGCAGCTTGTTCCGGTGAACAGTTCGAGTGCGCGCACATGCACCATGGTCTTGCCATTGACGATGTACGGTGCCTTATAGCCGCCCTGATTGCCCTTCATTTCGCGCACGGTGCCATCTACGGTCGCCTTGGTACTGCCCACAGTGACCTTGATATTCTGGTTATCCTTGGTCATAGAAACGGTGCGGGTCTTAGCGTCCCATTCGAGGGAGCCGCCCATAGCCTCTACCACGCCGCGAAGTGGGAGCATGGTGTAGCCGCCCTTATCGAGAGAGGGCTTGCTGCCGTTCTGGTCGATGCTCCGTGCAGTGCCGTTGACCGTCATAGAGGTGCTGCCGATCGTGAGCACGATCGAACCGTTTCCAGCCGCTCGTGCACTGGGCGCGAACGCCGGAATCATTGTCAGTAGCATGGCAGCACTTATTCCAAGTGCGCCAAGCCGGTTGCGCAGTTTCATTTTTTGTTCCTCCTTAGTAAGGTGTCGGGAATGCAGCGCTGCACACCCTGTTTTTGAAAAATCCCCCGACCGGAATGGCCGGGGGTCTTTCGCAAAAGTTATTCGCCGTCTGCCTCTGCGTCGTCTTCGTCTACTGTGATCTGTACATAGTAGTTGTAGTCGCTGAGGTCGATATCGTTGAGAACGATGTTATCGCCGCGATCGAATACGAACAGGAAGTCGTAGTCGCCGTGGTTCTTCCACTCATTCACATCGACTCTCTTGTGGGTACCGGTCTTGCTCTTGGTATTGTAATCGAAGACAGTGTCATGGAAATCTCTTTCTCTGTCATCATCTTCATCGCCATCGTCTGCATCACGCACCATGACCTTTTCAAGCGTTCTCTTGCTGTCGTTGTTGTAAACGCTGAGGATCAGCTTGTCGTCGTCGAGGTCATCAGCATAATCATCGTAAGAGGGAGCGTTCAAGCTGCCGGAAATACCAGTGATCGCAATTACGCCGATATCACTGATATTGCGGCTGAAGCGGATCTTCTTCTCAACAAAGTTCTTCTTGTCCTTGAATACGATCAGGCGTAGTTCGTTGTCGTCATCGCCATAAAGATCCAGATCGAATGTGTCATACTCGCCTGCGTCGAGGTCGCCTACATCGGTGTAATCGTCGTCGAAGTCGTCGTAATCCCAGTTGCTTCCATAATCGTCATCATCCGGATCGAGGAAGAACATACCATAGATGTTCTGGTCGGTCAGGTTTGCGATCAGCAGTTCATCGCTTGCGGAAGAATCAGAGCCCATGATGAAGTCGCCATTGCGCTTGAGGGAAATGGTTGCAGACTTCTGGGTCGTGCTGGAGAAGGTCACGCGGCCGCTCTCGAGCACCTTGCCATTTCTGTCGTATGCACGAATATACCAAGTGCGCAAACCAGCCAGATCGAACCTGAAATCATCTGTGCTGCCGCTTCTGGTGGTATCGATCAGATTTTCCGCATTACGGAATGCAGAATCCGTATTGGTCGAAGCCATACGCAGTTCATATACGGTCTTGCCCGAGTTATTCTTAAAGGTAACCGAGGTCGTGCCGTAAGAGCCGTCGTTGTAGCCGCCTCCGCTGTAGGAGACCTGACCATTTGCATTGAAGCGAACGAGCTGCGTGCCGCCCCACTGGCTTGCAACATTCACGCTGCGGAAGGTGTACTGTACGCCGCTTGTATAGGTCACGCGGAAATCGTAGTACGGATATGCGGACATATACTGCACGGTCAGGAGTGTGGAATTGTTGTTTGCGAGATAGCCGGTCATGAGCAGTTCATTAGACCAGATATTGCTGCCAGCCGGACCATAAACGATCGAACGGATCGCCTGACCGGTAGCGTTATACAGGCTGATATTGCCCACGGCATCTGTACCGGAGGAAACCATGCCATCCAGCATCAGGGTGCAGGTAGATGCATCAATGATGTTCAGGCTGCCGTTTGTGCCAGCCTTGGTGAAATCAAGATTGCGCCAATAGGTCTTGCCGCCATAGTAGCTGGTACCCTGCAGGTCATACTTCTGCTTTGCAACGTTTGTGGTTGCATCCACGGTGCCGTTCATGTGGATCGGGAATTGCAGGATATTCTCGCCCCAGTTTTCGGTTCCGGCAGGTGCCAGACGCAGCTGGGTGTAGGTAACGCTTGAATTATTACGAATGCGCAGCTTGATGCTCTGTCCACCTACGGTCGAGCCTGCAACCATCGGGTAAACCACGGTTGCCTGACGGGTATCCGCGCGCCAGTTTACCGTGACACCTGGAAAGAACTCGAGTGCACGCAGCCAGACGTAGGTTCTGCCATTGTCGGTGAAGGGAGCAACGGTCATCTGCTTCTGCACGCCGTTGGTATAAGCCACCTTGCTGCCGAGGGTCATGGTAACGGTAGAGCCGTTGTACTTTATCATGATCTGCTTGGCAGCGGCATTCCAAGAAACGCTTCCTCCCATGTTCTCCACCACGGAGCGGAGCGGCAGCATCGTGTTCCCCTTGTAGAGGGTTGCGCGAGAGCCTTCTGCATCAATGGTCTTGGATGCACCATTGACGGACATGGTCGGACTGCCGATCGTAAGCACGATCGCGCCATTCGGCTTGGCGTTTGCGGCGAAAGCGGTCATGCTCAGAAGCATAGACAGGGCAACAACGAGTGCCCCCAAACGCTTGAACTTTTTCATGTTTCAATCAACCTCCTTATTTTGAGTGACCCCGCTGGGCGGGGTGCGCGCAGCCGGGACAGGATACCTTGTATTCCTATTCTATCATATAAGACGAGGTGGAACAACGAAAAGTTCCCCATTTTCGGTAATATTTCCAAATCGTTAAAAAAATAAAATGTCCGCATCTCCGATAAGGGGACGCGGACAAGGGAACAAACCGGTTTTCTAACAGGGACAAAGCGATTTATCTTCTAAGTGTGTGCTTTCTGACCGTTCTCCCGTTTTCCAAATCCGATAGAATCATTCTGATTTTTTTACATATAACTGAATCAATATTGTAAGGCATATTTACAATGATACAAGGAGTTGATATAATATAGATACAAAAAGAGGCGATAACACGATTCAAAAGGAGGATGGTCATATGGCAGTTTTGGCTCGTGATATGAGATTGTCGTTTGAACTTGACCCTCAAAAAGCAAAAGAATTTTTCGAAAAATCAGATAAAACCGCATTTGAGCGGTTGATGCAGCGAGCAGCATCTCATAAAATAAACAAGGAGAAAAAAATTTAGTTCTATGTATCAATTTGGAGAAGAAATAAACTATTCCATAGAACTCTTGTCCCCTGACAACATGAAGTTGTTGGGGGATTTTTCCTGTGGAAATGAATCTATTGACCATTATCTACATAAACGGGCACTAGAGGACACAAAAAATGTTTGTTATCTATGCCGCATTTGTGATACAAATAAAATCATAGGATTTGCCAGCCTTGCCTGTTCAGGGATCTATTACAAAGTAGATCAATACTTAGAAACGATCCCAGCAATTCAAATTTCCTATTTTGCGGTCGATGCGCAAATCCAGAAGCTGCCCTATGATAAAATGGATCTACATTATTATTTTAGTGATGTGTTCCTTTGTGGGATCCTTGAAAAATGCAGAGAAATTTCCGACAAGTATGCAGGAGCAGAATATATTGTTTTGTATGCCGTTCCAGATGCAAAACACTTCTATCAAAGAAATCTTTTTCAAGATTACACAGAGTTTATGCAGCGCGATCATACACGCTATTTAGAAGGCTGTATTCCTATGTTCATGGAATTATAATGTTATCCCATCCTCCTATAAAAAAATGACCGCCCTCAACGCCAATAGAGATACGGTCATTTTAACCTAATCTTCGGGGGCGTAACCGCTTAACGGGTACGCGCCCTTTTTATGCTTTTATTATATGCCAATATTGGCACATTTGTCAAGTGATCGGTGCAATCAGGTTGCAAACCACTTGCCAAGCAGGGGCA
>JAHHRO010000038.1 GCA_020025755.1 Butyricicoccus sp.
TAGGGGGATTGGATTCCCCTAGAAAGGCTGTCGAAGTTTTTCGACAGCCTCAACCGAGGGCAAATGCCCTCGGTTTTTTGATGGAACAAAGCTGAGGCTTAGCCCTCAAACTCATCCTCGTTTTCCCAGTTGTGCCAAACAGACTGTACATCATCGTTGTCCTCGAGATTGTCAAGCAGCTTACGCATCTTTTCCATCTCCTCGGCAGCCTCCAGACGTACATAGTTCTGCGGAACCATCTCGACTTCCGCCTCAAGGAAGCTCAGACCCTTTGCCTCCAGTGCCTCACGGACGACACCAAAATCAGCCGGAGTCGTGTAAACGGTAAAGGTCTCCTCGTCTGCCTGAAAATCCTCTGCGCCAGCGTCCAGCGCGAGCATCATGGTCTCATCCTCATCGAGATCCTCACGCTCGATGATCATGACACCCTTCTGGTCAAACTGCCAGCCCACACAGCCGGTCGCACCCATGCCGGCACCATACTTGTCCAGCAGGTGACGCACATCCGCCGCGGTACGGTTGCGGTTATCGGTCAGGGTCTCAACGATCACGGCAACACCGCCAACGCCATAGCCCTCATACTTGATTGCCTCATATTCTACGCTGCCATTGGCACCGGAATATTTATCGAGCATACGCTTGATGTTATCGTTTGGCATATTGTTTGCCTTTGCCTTCGCAACGACATCACGCAGACGGCTGTTGATATCCGGATTCGGAGATCCGCCTTCCTTGATCGCGATCGCCATTTCACGACCGATCTTTGTGAAGATCTTTGCCTTCTTTGCGTCATTTGCGCCCTTGCGCTTGGCAATATTATGCCACTTGGAATGTCCGGACATGTTCTATATTCTCCTTTTCCATATTGTTCGTGCTATCCTCTAGGATTTTATCAAATATTTTTCATTGTTGCAAGGTCTGCCTCGAAAAATTTCCTGTATAACCTATCCCATGTGTGTTTATACTACACTCAGCACATCAAAAAGAGGTGATTTTCCATGGCTAAGAATCCAAAGGCAACAAACAAAAAGTCCTCTCAAGAGGCACAGCAGCAGAAGTCCGATTCCTGTCAGAATCAGAACGATTCCATGAACAACTGCCGCTGACCCTATGAGGGACGGAACGGTATGCACAGAAAATGCAGACCGCTCCGGCTCTCTTTACTTATTCGGCAGCTCTGGCTGTGCCTGCACGATCAGATCATAAAGCGCATTGATGCGCTCATACTGTCCCTTGAGATACAGCCAGCCAATCAGTGCTTCCAGCGCGGTTGCATACGCATATTCGGCTTTGGATGCCGCCTTGGGTACGCCATGCACCTTGGTGTTGCGTGCACGGCGGAATACATCCTGCTCTGCTTCTGTGAGCACGGGCAGAATGACCTGCGCTGCCGCATACTGCGCGGATGCACGCACCAGCGCGACGGTATGGCTATGCAGATTGCGTGCAGTTGTCAGACCGCCGCTGACCAATCGTCCACGGGTCAGCAGTTCATAGACACAGTCTCCGATATGTGCAAGGCCCAGACTGGACAGCCGCCCAATGTCGGCATCATTCATCGTGACATGTAAATAATCCTGCAATCAAGGTTCCTCCCTTGTATGATACTTTTGTTTTGATGAAGAAAAGGAGTCCGATTTGGACTCCTTTTCGCTTTGCAGATTTTCGTGGTTTATGAGTTATTCACCCTTCGGCACTTCAGCGGCAGCAGCTTCTGCGGCTTTTGCCTGTGCAGCCGCCTTTGCCTTTTCCGCCTGTGCCTTCATCATTGCGTCGAACTTTTCCTTTTCCTCCTTGGTCGGGATCGGCTCGATCGCATTCTTCGGACAAGCCTTGGAACACATCTTACAGTTCTTACACTTGTCATAGTCGATGACGGCCACATTGTTCACCACATGGATCGCATCGAACTTACAGGTCTTTTCGCACTTCATGCAGCCAATACATGCATTGGAGCAGACCTTCATCGCCTGTGCGCCCTTGTCCATGTTCTTACAGTTTACATGAACTTTCTTGGACTTCGGAACCAGATCGATGAGCTTCTTCGGGCAAGCAGCCACACACTTGCCGCAAGCCACACATTTTTCAGGATCAACAACGGCCTTTCCATCTACGATATGCAGCGCATCGAATGCACATTCTTTTACACAGGAGCCCAGACCCATGCAGCCAAATGCACATTCCTTCGGACCGTCTGCAACGCGCATTGCGGCGGAACAGTCCTGCAGACCCTCATATTTTGCCTTATCGATCGCATTGCAGCCACCGTTACAGTGTACATGTGCGACCTTCGGCTCTGCGCTGTCCGCTTCGACGCCCATGACCTCAGCGATCTTTGCCGCTGCTGCCGCGCCGCCAACCGGACAGCCGTTTACCGGTGCCTTGCCCTCAACGATCGCAGCCGCCAAGCCGTCGCAGCCCGGAAAGCCGCAGCCGCCGCAGTTTGCGCCCGGCAGACAATCACGCACCAGCGGAATGCGCTCATCGACCTCAACAGCGAACACCTTCGCTGCGATGCCAAGCAGCAGCGCAAACACGACACCCATGATAAACAGCACGAGTACCGCGGAAACAATATTCATCATATCCATTTTTTAATTTCCCCCTTGGTTTACCATGGTATCGAGAGACCAGAAAAGCCCATGAAGGACATCGCGAGCAGAGATGCCGCAACCAGCGCGATCGGGAATCCCTCAAAGCACTTCGGGCACTTGGAGGTGACGTCCAGACGCTCACGGATGGAAGCGAACAGCACGATCGCAAGGGTAAAGCCCACACCAGCTGCAACACCATAAACGACTGCACCGATGAAGGAGTACTCGCTGTCGATGTTGGTGATCGCTGCACCCAGAACAGCACAGTTTGTCGTGATGAGCGGCAGGAAGATGCCGAGCGCGGAGTACATTGCAGGCATTGCCTTCTTCATGAACATCTCAACGAACTGTACGAGGGTCGCGATAACCAGAATGAACGCTATCGTCTGCATGTATTCCAGATGCAGCGGCTTCAAAATGAAGTACCACACACACCACGAAACGGCAGATGCCAGTGCCATAACAAAGATAACAGCCATGCCCATGCCAACCGCCGTATCGGTCTTCTTGGATACGCCGAAGAATGAGCAGCAGCCAAGGAACTGTACCAGAATGTAGTTGTTGACCAGAATTGCCGCAATCGCAAGCGACAGGATATCTGTCAGTCCCATGGAAGCAGGTAAACTAAACATTTACTTGTCCTCCTTTTTTGACATAATCTTCTGAATTGCAGCGAGGATAAAGCCCATGACAAGGAAGCCGCCTGCCGGCAGAATCATCATGGTTGCGGCATTTTCAAACAACCCCGGGATTCGGATTCCCGTTTCACCAATGATACCAGCTGCAATTGTACCTGCGCCCAGCAGCTCACGGAAGAAGCCCATGAGTACCAGTGCAAAGGTAAAACCAAGACCCATGCAGACACCGTCCAGAGCGGAAGGCAGTACCTTGTTCTTAGAAGCATATGCTTCTGCACGGCCAAGAATGATACAGTTTACAACGATCAGCGGCAGGAACAGTCCCAAAGATGCAGCCAGTGCTGGGATATAAGCATTCAGGAGCATCTGGATCAGTGTTACAAAGGTCGCAATGATCGAGATAAATGCTGCAATACGGATCTTATCGGGAATGAACTTGCGCAGCATCGAGATTACGATGTTGGAGCAGACCAGAACGACGGTTGCAGCAACACCCATACCGATCGCGTTTGACAGAGAAGTGGTCGTAGCCAGAGAAGGACACAAACCAATGGTCTGCATAAATACCGGATTGTCAAGAAGGACGCCGGCTTTCAAACGTTCGGAAAATTTCATAATGTTTCGCCCTCCTTCTTATCAGCCTAATGTTGCAACATAAGCCGCAGCGGTATTGACACCGTCGGTGACTGCACGAGAGGTGATGGTTGCACCCGTGATGGCATTGATCGTGCCGCCGTCCTTGCTTACCATCAGCTGTCCGTCAGCTGCTGCGCCCTGATACTGTGCAACCCATTCGGAATCGGTCTGTGCCTTTGCGCCAAGACCCGGGGTCTCCGCGTGGCCAGTGACCTTGATACCTGCAATCGTGGAATCAGTGCGAACACCCACAATGATCGTGAGTGCACCGCCGAAGCCCTTTGGATTGACCTGTACGCAGTAGCCTGCGTCCGCGCCATCCACGGTTGCCTTATAAACACCCGAGATCGCCGCCGCGGTACGACCAGCAGGCAGCTGGATACCAGCTGCTGCCACTTCTTCTGCGCTCAGCACGGTGTTCATATCTTCAAATACTGCGTTTGGAATGAGTTCTTCCATCGCAGCGTTTCTGGTATTGATCTTGTTCTGCTCGATCAGCGGTGCTGTGACCTGATTGACCACGCCAAGAAGCAGCGCACATACGAAAGTGATGAGACCCAGAACAAGCATCAGGCGGCCAATGCCTTCGCCCTTTTTGGTTTCGCTCATGATTACTTGCCCTCCTTCTTATCCAGCGCATAGCCGAACTTACGCGGATGGGTCTTCTTATCGATAAACCAAACCAGCGTGTTCATCAGCAGGATCGAATACGATACGCCCTCTGGCAGGCCGCCGAAGTAGCGGATAAATACCGTCAGCAGACCACAGCCAACACCGAAAATGATTTGACCCTTTGGTGTAACAGGGCTTGTTACATAGTCGGTTGCCATGAAGATCGCGCCCAGCATAAGACCGCCGGACAGGATCTGGCTCAGCATCCATGTAAAGCGTTCCTGACCACCCATCGGAAATGCAAAGGTCAGCACAGCAACGGTCAAAATGTATGCAAGTGGGATGTTTATGGAAATGACCTTGCGGTAAACAAGGTATGCACCACCGATGAGGAGTGCAAGTGCAGAGGTCTCACCAATGACGCCGCCCGTCTGACCGAGGAACAGATGCAGCGCGTCTGCCTCCGGCAGTGCGCCGCCCTTGAGGGAGGCAAGCGGGGTCGCGGTAGAGATCGCATCGGTTACGGTCACATTGCCAAACAGTGGGATCTCTGCCCCCGGACGGGTCCAAACGGTCATAAATGCCGGCCATGAAGCCATCATAAAGGCACGTCCAGCCAGTGCCGGGTTCATAAAGTTTTTGCCAATGCCGCCAAACAGCATCTTTACAACGATAATGGAAAATGCGCCGCCGATCACAGGCATCCAAATTGGTGCTGCAACCGGAATATTGAATGCAAGCAGCATTCCGGTGACGACCGCCGAAAGGTCGCCGATGGTGCACGGCGCGTGTACGAGCTTATTATAAAGCCACTCAAAGAATACACAGGAAATCACAGTTGCCACGGTGAGAACCAGCGCACGCCAGCCAAATGTGAGCACGGATACTGCCAATGCAGGCAGCAGCGCGAGACACACATCAGCCATCAGGCTTCTGGTATCATCAGATGCCTTGATATGCGGCGAGGAGGTGACAACGACTTTGCTCAGATCATACATCAGTTCCTACCTCCTTACTTTTTCTCTGGCTCAGCCGGTTTTTCAGCCTTTGCAGCGGCTTCCGCCTCTGCCTTTGCCTTTTCTGCGTCAGCCTTCGCCTTTTCTGCCATACGCTGCGCCTGGATCTTGCTCTTGGTCAGGCGGAACTGTGCCACAAGCGGGATACGCGCCGGACAGACATACGCACAGGAACCACATTCGATGCAGTCCATCGCGCCGCAGTTGAGACTTTCTTCCAGATCGTTTGCCCGACCATAAACATTCATATAGATCGGGAGCAGGTGCATCGGGCAAGCCTCGATACACTTACCGCAGCGGATACACTGCGGATCGGACACGCGCTTATCTTCGTCCTCGCAGAATGCAAGGAATGCGTTGGTACCCTTAAACACAGGAATATCCAGAGAGAACTGCGCAACACCCATCATCGGGCCACCCATCAGCAGCTTATTCGGTGCTGCCTTGAGCCCATCGCAGGCATCGATCAATTTTTCCACCGGTGTACCGATGCGAACTTCCAAATTCTTCGGGTTTGCAACAGCAGAGCCGGAAACGGTTACGATACGGCGGACAACTGGCATACCGGTATGGAAGCGGCGATAGATCGCGCCTGCCGTATCTACATTGAATACCGCACAGCCGGCGTCTGCAGGCAGCTTACCGGACGGCACTTCTCGGCCGGTACAAGCATTGATGAGCTGCTTTTCCGCACCCTGTGGGTACTTGCACTTAAGCGGATACAGATGCAGACGCGGATCATCCTTGATGAGCTCCTCGATCTTTGCAAAGGTATCCTGCTTGTTGACTTCGATGCCAATGATACCGCTGGCTGCGCCAATGATGTCACAGAGCATCTTGAGACCATTGACGACTTCCTCCGGACGCTCCAGAAGCAGGCGATGGTCACTTGTGATGTAAGGCTCACATTCTGCCGCGTTGATCAGAACGGTATCAACACAGCCGATCGCGCCCTTGATCTTGACATGTGTGGGGAATGTTGCGCCGCCATGGCCAACGATACCAGCCGAACGAATGGTCTCGATGCGCTCGTCATTCGACATCGCCTCAAAATCATACGGATGCACCGACTCATGCAGGCGGTCTTCTCCATCGTTTTCAATGACGATGGACATGACCTTGCTGCCGTTCGGATGCAGCCGAGGCTCGACCGCGATGACCTTGCCGGAAACTGTCGCATGGACTGGTGCGCTGACGAATCCGCCAGCTTCCGCAATCATCTGGCCCATGTCAACAATGTCACCCTTTTTGACGATCGGCTTTGCCGGAGCACCGATGTGCATGGATACCGGCAGGATCACCTGCTCAGGGGTGGGCATCGCCTCGATCGGCTTGGTGTTTGTTGCGGCCTTATATCCGGGATCAGCATGTGTGCCCGGATGAATGCCGCCACGAAACGTGTACACCATTTAAGATTCACCTCTCCAAATATTTTGTGTACGAAAAACAGGTGCTCAGCAGCCGGAAATGCCGATCGGCCAGCCACCTGTTTCGTCTGCGTGTCACTTGTCCTTCCCTGCCGCAGGCCGGATCGAACAAGCGTGATATTTCAAAAATATCACAACTTAAATTATACTAATAAAGCACCACAAAAATCAACCGTTTCAACCAAAAAACTTCAACAAAATAATGCAAGATTTTAATCAGGAGTCTGCAAAAAGTGATTTTCCGCAAAGCTGCGCGAGGATTTTATTGCAAAAAAATCCGTATTTTCTTTATAAGAATAGAATTTGGCACAGAGGAAATAAAAAAACGCCCCCTAGGTGGGAGCGTTTTTATGCCAACTATCAATTTTGCACACAGATGCATTTTGATTTTCTCCAGAAGTACTCTGCTGCATTACAGCCAAGCTGGGTAAGTCCATGCATGATGAGGATGCCGGGCAATACACCAAGAATCATGGTGATGACCTCACTTCTTACAGCACTGGCATCGATCGTCCCCAGCAATGCCCAGACACGCATCAGGACAAGACCAAGGAACAGAACGACTTGCGAGCCAACATGCTGTTTTTTTGCAGTACAGGCAAAAGAAATATTTAAGAGGATCTGGATCGCAATCAGAGCGGTGATCCAAATCATAGTACCCGATTGTGTCGCTATTCGTGTTCGACTATAACATAGCCACACTGCAAATAAGTTGCTGCACCAAAAGAATGCGCCAAGTAATCCAATACGAGCAGCCCAGATACCTGTTTTTTTCATAAGCTCCACCTCCATGGTTCCTTTGCATCAATTTTTGCCCTACTTACCATTTTTATCGTTTTATAGAATATCCTATATTTATGATCCCCATTAAGATAGTGTCTATATTATAGACTTTCTTTTCACCTTTGTCAATACTGAAGCAAACATTAAAACCATTTCAAATCATATAATAAATTCATCATAACTGCCAGCAGCACATTTAATTTAATATAATGATGATACTCCTGCAAATACCGATCCATTTTCTCCAAAATGCAATCACCCCGCACCTGATCATCAGCTGCGGGGTGATTTATAGACTTTCTGCATCAACCAAGTACGGACAGCTCCGTGTCTTCGATGGAAAGTCCTTCTGAAATTTTTGGCGCATAGAGAGAAAACGGATCAGGGTGCAGATCGTTTGCATAGGTGACGCGGATCGCCTTGCCCTCCGGAGCATCGACCAGCGATACACCGCCTCCATGACGCATGGCGATCTCGCAGACTGCCGGCAGACCCAAGCCGGGTGTATGCCCTTCGATCTGGGGTGGGACGCCGCTGAGCGTACCCACACGGCTGTATGCCGTACATAAGGCAGAAAACGCATCTTCAGAAAGTACCGTGCCATCATCTGCGACCTCAAACCAGACACACCCAGACGCACTGCCCCAACGGATCACGATCCGGCTCACCCCTGGGGTCTGGATCGCATTGGTCAGCAGATGATAGAGCGCGATCTTTGTTTCATCCGACTCACATACAACACTGGTATAAGATCCCTCCGTCGTGATCGGGATACAGGTACAGGGACGCACGAACTGTGCCGCCCATACACAGATCGCTCCCAGTTCCTGCTGCTTCATCGTGCGCGGCAGTCCACTTTTGCCCTGCAAGATCTCCAGCTGACGCATGAGCCGAAACATTTTGCAGAGCGCACGGTGTCTCGTTTCTGCATCGTCCAGAACCAGCACGGACAACGCCATGCGTAAACGCTGCTCTGCGAGCTGATCGCGCAGCAGTGGAAAATCGGATGGTTCGGGCGCAAGATACAGCAGGTGCTCCTTTTCTCCGGGGCAGATCGTGAGTGTCACCATGCAGCCATCAATCATATCCCGTGTGCGCATACTTTCCCGTCTTTCGATCGCAATGCGGATGGTACGCGCAGCAAGTTCCCCCAGCACTTCATAAATAGAACGCAGGGGCGGCTGCTGCAAAAGATCTTCCGCGCGATCGGTCTGTGTAATGATACGCCCGGCATCATCCAGCCGCACGAATGCACGGTCCGCAGCGTCCATCACGCTGAGTATCTGCCAGGCAGCTGCATCGCAGCCGCCCAGAAAATCCATGAACTCCATATGAAATTGTCCTCCAAGGTTTTGGTGCCCGTATATACACACAAAAATACAAGTATTTTTTTATGCAGTTTGACGATGTGTATTTGAGCACCTTTTTGCGTAAGTTTGAGCAAATTGCTCTCTTGGAATTTATTATACCACGCACGCTGTATAGTTTGCAAAGAATATCACGGTTTTCACCCATTAAATTTGACAAATATTTCACAACTTTTCTTGGTTTGGGGATTGCAGAACCTCCTTGGTCTGTTGTATAATAGTCTCGGCAATGTTGAATACTTGTATTGTTTATAGGAGGAATATTGCAATGGCTATCAAAGTAGGTATCAACGGTTTTGGCCGTATCGGCCGTATGGTTTTCCGCGCTGGTCTGAAGAACCCGAACATCGAGTTCGTAGCGGTAAACGATCCTTTCATGACTCCGGACTACATGGCGTACATGCTCAAGTACGACTCTGTACACGGCCGTTATGACGGAACCATCGAGTATGATGATAACTCCATCACTGTGGACGGCAAGAAGGTTCTGTTCCATGCTGAGATGGATCCTAAGGACATTCCGTGGGGCAAGGACGGCGTTGAGTACGTTGTTGAGTCCACCGGCGTTTTCCTGACCAAGGAGAAGGCTCAGGCTCATATCGACGGCGGTGCTAAGAAGGTCGTTATGTCTGCTCCTTCCAAGGATGACACCCCAATGTTCGTTATGGGTGTTAACCAGGATTCTTACACCAAGGACATGACTTTCGTTTCCAACGCTTCCTGCACCACCAACTGCCTGGCTCCGATCGCTAAGGTTCTCGACGAGGCTTTCGGCATCACCGACGGTCTGATGACCACTGTTCATGCTACCACCGGTACCCAGAAGACCGTTGACGGACCTTCCAAGAAGGACTGGCGCGGCGGCCGTGCAGCTAGCGGCAACATCATCCCGTCCTCTACCGGTGCTGCTAAGGCTGTAGGTAAGGTTTACCCGAAGCTGAACGGTAAGCTGACTGGTATGTCCATGCGTGTTCCGACTCTGGACGTTTCTGTTGTTGACCTGACCGTTAATCTGGCGAAGCCGGCGAAGTACGAAGAGATCTGTGCTGCTATGAAGGCTGCTTCTGAGAAGCCGCTGTCCGAGGGCGGTCTGAAGGGCGTTCTGGGCTACACCAACGAGGACGTTGTTTCTTCTGACTTCATCGGCGACGAGCGCACCTCCATCTTCGACGAGAAGGCTGGTATTGCTCTGACCGATACTTTCGTAAAGGTTGTTTCCTGGTACGACAACGAATGGGGTTACTCCAACAAGCTGCTGATGCTCATCGAGCACATGGCAGAGGTTGACGCAAAGTAATTTCTTTCAAAACCGAATCCAAGCTGTCCCCTTTGGGACGGATCGCAAACACCGCAGAATTTCTGCGGTGTTTGTTTTTTTATTCCCCCTTGTCCGCCAGAAACCGCCGTGATCTTCCTCCGGTTTGGATCGCTCTTTTTTGCAAAGAAAACTTTGCAAACCATATTGACAAGTATACTTGGAAGTGATATCCTATATGCATAAAACACCCTCAAAAATTCAAAGGAGGTTATCCCATGGATCGAGATGAGATTCTTACAAAGAGCCGTATGGAAAATACCCTGAAGGATGAACGCGCAAAGTATATCGAACTGAAGGGTGCTAACTTCTCTATGACTGTATTGGTGATCCTCTGGATCCTGCTGTCCAATCTGGTTCCATTAGAGGAAGCCGGCAGATATTCGATCGGACTTCTGGTAACGGCAACCAGCTTCTCCAACCTTGCCTATCAGTTGATGGAGAACAAGACAAAAAGTATCATTTTCTTTACGTCCTTATTCCTGATTGCAGCAATCATCTATCTGTTTTTCCTGCTGCGTGTGGTATTGTGAGAAACCTGCGCAGTGTTTGTTTTTTATTCTCCCTGATCCGCTAGAAACCGCCGTGATCTTCCTCCAGTTTGGATCGCTCTTTTTTGCAAAGAAAACTTTTCAAGCTGTATTGATAAGTATACTTGGCAGTGATATCCTATATGCACAGAATACCCCGCAAATCCAAAGGAGGTTGTATGATGAACAAAAAAGAGATTTTATCAAAAGCAAAACAGGAAGGTTTGCTGGGTGTGGATGACGGTTCCAAACACATGAAAAATCATGGGCGTTTGATCGGCGAAGCTATGTTCAGTGCGGTATTTGTAATCATTGCACTCTTTGCAATGATCACAAAAAATCAAATTGATTATGGCGTGCGCGCCATGTTTTTCGCTTTTATCTGTGGAAAAGAATATAATCAATGGCAATATGAAAAAAGTAAGCCGGCTCTTTTCTTTTCAATCGCAGCAGGTATTGTTGTAATTCTAAATTTGGTTGAGGTTGCTTGTACGATGTTCGGTGTAGCACTATGAATGATAGCTTAATACTTAAAAATCACTTGAAAGAAGCCAGAAGCGAAAAAGAATTGTCACAGACAGCACTCGCTGAAATGGTGGGCGTGTCACGAAATACCATCAGTTCCATCGAAACCGGACAATTCAACCCAACTGCAAAGCTGGCACTCATTCTGTGTATTGCGCTGGACAAAAAATTTGAAGATCTGTTTTACTTTGATTGAACCGGAAAACAGCGATCCACTCCGCAAAAGCGTATAGAAAAAGGACACCCCAAAGGTGTCCTTTTTCTATACGCTTTACTTTTTTGCAGGAGTGTACAATACTTCTGTTACGGGGGTAAATACAACCGTTCCATTGTTGAGAGACAGCTTTGCACCCACGAGATCTGCAAGTGCCTGTGCCGGCATCCATGTTGTGCCCTCTGTGATGACAACCGCTGCACCATAGCTTGTAACCACATCTTCCTTCATCTTGAAGGAGTCAGAGCCAACGTCCATTACAAGTTCCTTATCGGTTCCCTTAAGCGTGACCTGCTCACCCTTTTCCAGCTTCTGATAGGAAGCCTTGAGACCAAATTCCTTTGCAACTGCGCTTGCAGGGATCATCAGAGTTCCGTTTTCCATCTTTGCGGTCACATTTTCCAGTGTCTTTTCGTCGATCACAACACCCAGATCGGTCAGATCCTTTGCCGGTGCAACGGTCAGCTTGTTTACGCCCACCTGTGCCGGAAGACTCTCCTGTACTGCCTGATACCATGTGAAGAAACGAGTCCCAATGCGCAGGTCATCTGCGCCCATGATCTGGCGACCCATGTAATCGCCATAGACTGCATCCTTTGCGATCGTTACCTCAAGCTGACCGCCATCTGTGGTTACAACTACGCTGCCGTCCTCATTCTTTGCCACATGCTCTACGGTATGCAGCATGGCAGCGCGTGCATCAGCTGGAACATTGGTCACGATCGCCTCTGCTGCGCTCTGCGGCGGCAGGCTCAGGGTCATTGCAGTGCTGTGATATACATAAATGCTGTCGCCGACCTTAAGGGTATCCAGACCAGTCATTGTGCCCTCACCGCTGTTAAAGAACAGCGTGTACTCGCCAATGTGGAAGATATACTCGCCATCCTTCTCGGACTCCATGAGCAGACCGGTTACCTTATCACCTTCCTTGAGGATCTTGGTAATCTTTCCATAGAACAGATCGCGCTCTGCCATAACCTCCGGAGCTGCTTCAGTCTTGAGAGCCGTATCTGCACTTGGAGCAGTCTGTACAGCGGACGGATTTACTTCTACCTGCTGCTTTACGGATTCTGCGGCGAAAGCGGATGTGGTGCACAGGATCGCGCCGCCCAGTACAGCGGCTGCAGTTCTCTTTAAGTATGTCATATAAATTTCTCCTTTCGGAATCTGTTCGATTCTCCGTTGGGGGTTGTTTGTTTGTTTCTGTTAGATTAGACGGCACTGCTGGAAAAAGGTTCCCTGTTTTTTCCATAATTTTCCAAAAAATAAAAAGCACCATCCAGAATCTGAACCGAATGGTGCTCTCATACGCATATGATCCAATTTATCCCACATTTTCTGAAACAAATTTTCCTCTTATGCCCAAGCTATTTTTTTATTCCTTTTGTCTGCTTATCCCAAAAAGAACTGTACCCAGCCATTTCCATAGCGTGCAATTCCAACCTTGCTGAACTGTCCATTCAGGATATTCGCACGGTGTCCGGAAGAATTCATCCAAGAATTCATGACGATTTCCGGCGTAGTCTGTCCCATTGCAATATTTTCACCAAGCGCACCATATCCACCGTTCCAGCCAATATCTTCGAGCACGGTGAAGCATTTGCTTCCATCCGGACGGTCATGGGAAAACAACTCTGCCAGTTCCTTTGCGCGAATTTCTGCTGCCTGACACAGCTTGTCGTCCAGTACCAGTGCAGCAGTTCCCTCCTCCGCACGCGCTTCGTTCATCAAGGCGAGCACTGCTTCTGCATCGGAAACCGCCGGTGTATCCTCTTTCTCTGGCTTCGCGCTCTCCTCAGTCTGATTTTGAGTAGGCTTGTCCTCGGCGGGCTTATTCTCTACTACCTGATCCTTGATCGGCTTGTTCTCAGTCGGCTTATCTTCGACTGCCTGATCTTCAGTTGGGTTGTCTGTGCTTGACTTCTCTGCTTTCAGCAGGACAGTGCGTGTTGCCGCATCAAAATCTACGCCGAAATCCAACGCCTCTCCCAAATCACGCAGCTTAAAATAATTATATCCGCCGATCTCATAGCTGATGAGCGTCACAGGCTGGTCATTGATCTTGAGCGTATTTTCCTTATACTTTGCATCTCTGCTGGCAATATCAGACAGCTTCATCTCTCCGCCGATCGGCTCATAATCTTTGCCTGTGTTCAGAAAAATAGTCTTGCCGTCAAAATCTACTGCAAAATTGCTTGCCGTTCCGCGCAGTGCATACGCAAGATCGCGCAGCTTAAAATAGTTGCTGCCCTCGATCTCATAGCCGGACAGACCGATCGCAGTTCCATTGAGTGTGACCTGCATGCTGCTTGGCTTTGCATCGACTGCCAGTGCTGCGGAAACGGACGCCACAGAAAGTGTCAGCATACAAGCCGCGGTTTTTTTCCAGTTCATTGTGCTCCCTCTTTCTTCTTTATATTTTTCTATCCGAAGGGCAGATCTGCCGGCGATGGCTTATGGTTCTGTTATGCCAAGATCTACCATCACATCAGAAACAGCAGGCTTATTTTCGATGAGACCATTTTCAGCCATCCAGTCGATATCAGTCTGCCACACTGTTTCTGTCTGGCTCAAAAACGGTGCGGACTCCGTTTCCATTGCAGGCAGCAGCACATCCATAGACTGCTTTTCAACCGTCTCCGAAAGTGGGAAATTGTCTGCATTCTGCTTGCTGAGCAGCAGCTTCAAGGAGCCGTCCGGATCATTCTTCATATCGGCAAATCCCTTTTTGCTTGCGCGCAAAAATCCCCTCAGTATATCTGCATCCTGTGCAATGGTTTTATCATTTGCAAGGAAAACCATTTCGTAATCTTGTGGTACACCATAATCGTACATGGGAAAATAGTTGATGTCAAATCCTTCTTCTATCAGCTGTGGGATCTCGTGGTTAACCATGCAGCCAATCGTTGCATCTACATTGCCCGTTGTCATCGCGCTCATAAGGTCAAATCCGACATTGGTGAGTTTGATATCTGAACTGTCCGCCCCTACATTCTTCATGATCGTGCGAATGAGTGCTTCACCCAGTTCCGAACCGCCATAGCCGATATTCTTTCCCACCATATCGGCAGGACTTTTGATATTCTTATCCGCCAGAGAAGTCACAACGCTGAGTGGAGACTGTACGATCGCACCAATCCCCTTGACTGGAATATTCTGATCTGCACGCGCTTTGATGATATACTGCGGATAGTAGATACCGACATCCGCCTGCCCTGCGGCAACCAAAGAGAGGGCGTCGTTTTCATTTGCAGGGAACTGCACCGCAACATTGAGCCCTTCCTCTGCATAATACCCCTTTTCGATTGCATTGTAAATAAACGAATGGATCGCATTCGGATACCAGTCGAGCACAACAGTAACATCACGCAGATCCTTGTTTCCATCTTCGGCTGTCTTGCCGTCCGTGCTGCCGCATGCGGTCAGTGTCAGCATCATACCCGTGAGGGTAAGTGCCAAAAATCGTTTCAGTTTCATCATTTTTCTCCTTTTCTTTTGCCGTCACAGGTCTCCGCGCCAGCGAATGACCTTTTTTTCAATCATAGAAGTCAAGCCTACGATCAGCATAGCAATGACAGACAGCAGGACGATCGGTGCAAATACGCCTGCACCATCCAGCTGGGTCAACATCCGTCGGCTGAAATATCCGAGTCCGCTCTGTGCGCCCAGCCATTCTCCGATCGCCGCACCGATGATGGACATGGGGATCGCCATTTTCAGTGCGGAAAAAAAGTAAGGCAGGGTTGCAGGCAGCTTGAGTTTTAAGAAAATATCCCGTTTGCTTGCGCCGAATGTGGTCAAAAGATCCACCATCTCCACCTTGACCGACTGCAAGCCATCATAAACCGTGATCGCAATCGGGAAAAAGGTGATGAGCACCGTAACCAGTACTTTGCTCCAAATACTGTACCCAAACCACAGGACAAACAGCGGTGCAAGCGCAGTCGTGGGAATGGTCTGCGATGCAATGACAATCGGATACAGGGCACGCTGTACTCTCGGCATTGCATCCATCAGCACAGCCAAAGCCAAGCCAAACACAACAGAGATCGCAAGTCCAATCCCTGTGACTGCCATAGTCGCAGGCAGGTGCGCGGTAAACAGCGGCACGCGCAGCTCCCAAAGACGCTGCAAAATCTGGATCGGGGATGGGAGAATATAGGCTGCTTGCATCTGCATCGCGCCAACCTGCCAGCCAAAAAGCAACACAAACAGTAAAATGAGAGCTGGTAAGCTGTTTTTGCAGCTGTGCTTCATACCCGTCCCTCCTTTCGCAGCAAATCGATCAGCTGCTCTCGCAGTGCGATCATTTTGGGGTCTGCCAGACACGCACGGGTACGCGGATACCCTGCCGGTACTTCGATCGAGGTCAATCTGCGGATGGGTGTCTCCTCCACCACAAGCACACGCCCAGACAGGAACAGGGCTTCCTCCACATCATGGGTGATAAACAGGATGGTAGGGCGGTCGGTCTCCCACTGTCCCAAAAGCCACTCCTGCATCGAAATACGGGTCAGGAAATCGAGTGCA
Organism: Butyricicoccus sp.; assembly: GCA_020025755.1. Classification (GTDB taxonomy): domain Bacteria; phylum Bacillota; class Clostridia; order Oscillospirales; family Butyricicoccaceae; genus Butyricicoccus. The sequence continues at coordinate 16,188 of JAHHRO010000038.1, forward strand.
GAAAATGGTTCATCCAGCAGCAAAAGCTGAGAATCGGTCAGCACCGTGCGTGCAAACGCCGCACGCTGACGCATGCCGCCCGAAAGTTCACTCGGTGCTTTGTTCTCACAGCCTGCAAGCCCGACATGGCTGAGTGCTGTCTGCACCCGCTCGTTCATCTTGTCTTTGGTGAATCCCCCACGGATTTCCAGTGGCAGCCGCAGATTTTCCCCAACTGTACGCCACGGAAACAGCAAGTCGCGCTGCGGCATATAGCCGCAATAGCTTTTCTGTCCCAGAATACTGTGTCCATTTACGAGGATCTCGCCCGATTTCATGGGCAGCAACTGATTGACCAGACGAAAGATGGTTGATTTTCCGCATCCGGAAGCTCCAATGATTGAGACAAACTCTCCTGCTTCAACCTGAAAGGACAGTGCATCAATGATATTGAGATCCTCCACATCATACTGAAAGGTCACGTTTCGAAATTCCAGCATATCACGCTTCCATCTTCCATGCCATATCCCAGAAGCCTTTCTCATACCGTGCACAGGCATAGAAAATATCCTCGATCTCGTCCAGCTGCTCCTCGGTATAGGAAACGGTCATACGGTCGATCAGGTCACACAGCATGATATTTTCCTTTGTGTAGTCCTCTGCTGCATACATCTTGACCCAATCGCCATAAAACGGATCGTCCATCGCCTTGGGATTGCGGCGCAGCATTTCCAGCGCGATATGCTCATAGCTGAGTGCACATGCAAGGATCGCGGTCAGTGCGTGGATCACGCCCCCATTCTGTGCACAGGCGATCATATAAGATGTGTACGACCGACACGCCAGCGCAGGCTTGGTCCGGCGCAATTCCTCCTTGGAAATCTCCAGCGTGCGCATATATCCCTTATGAATGTTCATCTCCCCATCCATGATCTGTGCAATGTACTTTGCAAAAACATGCATGACCTCAGGATCATTGGTCTTGGTCATGCCGATGGCAAAGACCTTTGCATAATCGAGCAGGTATAAATAATCCTGAATGTTGTAAAAACGGAACTTTTCCTTATCCAGATCACCGTTCTGTATCCCAAGAACAAAGGGATGATCATAGTAAGCCTGCCACAGTTCCTTGGTGCTTTCCAGCAAACGTTCGCTTGTCTTCATGGTGTCGTTCCTCCTGTTTATTTCACTTGTTCTACTTTTTTGCGCATTTCCCGCGCTGCCTGCTCAGGGTCTGCCTGTGCAAAGATCGCAGATACTACGGCTGCCCCCTCCATGCCGCAGCCGGACAGCTGCAAAATATTTTGTGCATCGATGCCGCCGATCGCAACGACCGGAACCTCTACCGATGCGATGATCTCGCGCAGTTTTTCTGGCGAAAGATGACGCGCATCATGTTTGGTTGTTGTGCCAAATACCGCACCGACTCCCAGATAATCCGCCCCCTTTTGCGCCGCACGCTGTGCAGATTCCACCGTGTTGGCAGACATACCCAGAATCATCCCCTCTGTCAGCTTGCGTACATCCCCTTCCGGTACATCACTCTGCCCCAAATGCACGCCATCAGCACCCAGCTTTCGTGCAAGCTCGATGGAATCGTTCACGATAAACGGGACGCCGTATTTCCGGCAGACTGCCTGTACTGCATGTGCAGTCTCCAGCAGTTCTTCCTCGCTCTGCCCTTTTTCGCGCAGCTGTACCATGGTCACGCCGCCGCGGATCGCCTGCTCCACGACCTCTGACAGCGAGCGACCGTTGAGCCATGTTTGATCGGTTACCGCATACAGGGTCAGCATCTCTTTTTGAAATTTCATATTATGGTCTCCTTTTACTTGAGTCCTGTGCGCAGCTCCTCCAAAACAGAGGTGCGTGCCAGCGCACAGACAACCAGCACTGCTATCGTTGCGCCTGCAATGGTATTGATGAGGAACGCCGGTACAAAGGCAAACAACGCTGCCGGCTTTCCCATCAGAAAAATGGCAACCGGATAGGATAGCATCGCGCCCAAGATACCCGTGCCTACCACTTCGCCTGCAAACGCACCTGCCAGATGCCGTGTCTTGCTGTATAACAGTCCGGCAAGCAACGCACCCACCATTGAACCCGGAAAGGCAAGCAGGCTGCCTGTCCCAATCAGATTTCGGATGAGGGACGCAGTAAAAGCCGAACCAACTGCATATCCAGGGCCCAGCAGAACTGCTGCAATCACATTGACCATGTGCTGCACAGGCGAACACTTTGCCGCGCCCAGAGGGATGGAAAACATACCGCCCACAACTGCCACAGCAGTCAAAAGTCCTGCAAGTGCCAGTTTTCTTGTCCGACTGCTTGTATCACTCATACCAATGCCTCCTCACACAAGCCGCGGAAATGATTTCTGCGGCTCGATGCGACCGCATCCCTTGCGGATGTGATCTTCCATACATGTTTCATCTTTATTGCTCCTTCCAAAATTCACGAAAAAAGAGGATACCCCCATAGGTATCCTCTTGGTATTCCGTTCTGTTCCATACGGCTTTCCACATAGAAAGCGCGTCAAACCGCGGCTGCTTCCCTACGTTGGCATTATCCAAATCAGGTAAGGTCGGGAGCGCACAGCCCCCCTCTCAGCTTTTCTAAAAGCTCCCCTGCGTTCTTTATTTTAGCACGAGGGCCGAAATCTGTCAATGACAAACTTGTTTTCCGCACAGAAAGCAAGT
>JAHHRO010000039.1 GCA_020025755.1 Butyricicoccus sp.
GCACGAGGGCCGAAATCTGTCAATGACAAACTTGTTTTCCGCACAGAAAGCAAGTTTGACAGGTCAATGGATGCTCCGCATTTTCTGCACGCATAAGATTTTCATTGCTTCGGACTTCATCAGAATCCCGACTCCGCCTTGCTTTTGGGAGCAAGCCTTCCAGCAAATATGTGGATACATCAAATTTCTAAAAGCTGCTTTTTATGTGTTTTCCCGCTTCCATACCATTATAGATCGCATCCGCAAGCACACATACCATGCTCTCCGGCGCAACGCCTCCGACCACGGCTGCCATGGGGGTCTCCGGTACAGGATTCTCACGCACATATTTTGTATAGGCTGCGGTCTCACGCGCTAAACGGATGCCCTTGGTGGTATAGATTTCACGGGTTTCTTCTGCAAATCCCAGTTTTCCCTTCTTGTTTTCTACCATTGCACCGCCCATCTCGCGCAGGCTGCGCTGTCCCTCCTGCTGCATCTGCCGCAGGATATTGTTGAGTGCCTCTGCATCCTGCCGTGCTGCCTGATACAGCTCACTGCGCTGCAATGTGCCATCCTCGGGCAACCAGCCAATCATCCGCTGATACAGCAATCCTGCTGCTCCCTGCATCTTTGGACATTCATCTGGAATTGATAACTCTGCCTGCATTTCATCGCCAAAGGAGCGCAGTTTTTTCTTTTCTGCCTGCCGAATGGAGATCGCACCCATTTGCAGCCAACACACCATATAGGCTCGCACCAGATCCCGTGCCATACCGCCCTGTTCGAGCGCACGCAGGAGGGCGGCTGTAGCCCCCAGATCGCCGCCGCATGGTATGCTGTCACTGGACACGACCCGATCCCACACGACCAGTCTGCGCAGGCGTGCCGCCGTCGTAGGCCCACGGCTGAAAATCAGCTTCCAAACGAGCCAGATCAGGGCAAGCACCCCGATATTGACCGCGATAATCGCCAAGCCGCTTGCAATCATCATACTTTAATACCCCATTTCTCCGGCAAGTAACTCGTCATAGTCTACCCACTCCTGTACATTGATCGTCTCATATGTATCCATATCACGCCGGATGATGACCTGTGCAATGCCTGCATTGATGATCATACGCTTGCACATGGTACAGGAGTTCGCGTCCGGAATGAGTGCTCCGGTTGCCGCTTCCCGTCCCACCAGATAGAGTGTCGCACCCAGCATCTGTTCCCGCGATGCGTGAATGATCGCATTCGCCTCGGCATGCACCGAGCGGCAAAATTCATATCGCTCTCCGCGCGGGATCTTCATTTTCTGGCGGATACAGGTTCCAAGATCGATGCAGTTTGCACGACCGCGTGGTGCACCCACATATCCTGTAGATACAATAACATCATTTTTCACGATCACCGCACCATAATTGCGCCGCAGGCAGGTTCCGCGCTCGCGGGCAACATCTGCCATATCCAGATAATAATTGTGTTTATCTCTGCGATTCATAGGTCGTTCTCCTTTTCTGTGCGCAGCTTTCCCTGCCGCATCAAAATTCGTTTTTGCGCACGGCGTGCCGCCTGCTGGTCATGGGTGATCCACACGATCGTGCGCCCCTGTGCATGCAGCCGGTCAAACAATTCCAAAATTTCATGTGCCGCCTGCGGATCGAGATTTCCCGTTGGTTCATCCGCTAAAATCAGGGTGGGATCGGTACACAGGGCGCGTGCGATCGCAACACGCTGCTGCTGTCCGCCTGAAAGCATATTGGGGGTATGATAGAGCCGTGCCCCCAACCCCACCATGCACAGCATATCGGCGGCGCGGTCAAGCCGTTTGGCGCGCGGCACACCGCGGAACGCAAGGGGCAGGGCTGCATTTTCCAGCGCACTCATATTCGGAACCAGACTGAAATTCTGGAATACAAACCCGATATGTGCGCGGCTGAGTTCCGCTCTTGCGCGAGCGGATAGCTTGCTTGTCCGCTCGCCGCACAGCCAGTATTCTCCACTCGTTGGACGGTCGAGCAATCCCAAAAGGTGCATGAGCGTAGACTTCCCTGAACCGGACGCGCCCAGAATGGCGGTATAGCTTCCGGTCTCAATGGACAGGCTTACACCGTCCACTGCACGCACACCGCCGTTCTCATATATTTTACAGACATTTTCCATGCGAATCAAGTCAAAATCCCTCCCTTGCCTATTTATCATGACACCAAAACTGCTTGGCTATGCGAAGGAGTTTCTTTTTCTTCCATTGCGCAATCGTGGAAACTTCGATACTGCTATGCTACAATAAAAATAAAGGCATACAAAATATATCGTTTGGAATATATGAAAAGCTCGGGGGAGAAATCTATGAAACGCATCACCGACGATCTCGCAGCATGGACGGCGCGGCAAGTGCACAACACTGTCCCTTTTCCATACACATTTCCGCAAATACCGCCATTTTTCCGCCATCGCTGTCTGTTTTTCAAGGCACTGACTCTGTTGGAACGCGGCTGTATGATCCTGCTTATGCTCCTGATCTCCGTGACAGGTATCCGCATGCTGATCAAAATAGAAATATCCCATCGCGCCGAACAGAATACTTTGTTTTTTATGGTTCTCTCTCTGGCATTGTGGGAACTGTTCCGCCTGCTACGCCATACACCAAAACAGTTCTGGCACTGTCCCCATTGCAAAACGCCATTCCCCTATTATGCGCCGCCGCTCCGCGGCACAGATGAACTCAAAGAATTTGATTGTTTGCAGGAACTGGAACGGCTTCACATCCCGTATTTTCGACCCAAATGCTGTCCGCTGGTCATCCCGTCGATATGTCCCGTATGCAAAGCTAAATTTTTTAAACCGAAACATACATCTTCTGTCACAATCGCAAAAGACAAAAGAGCAGAAAACTGAAGGTTTCCTGCTCTCGAGGCTGCCGAAAAGATCTTTCCTATTTCATCCAACGCTTGAGTGTGGCAAAATAGGGCATCATCTGTTTTCTTGCCGTATCTCGATCCATACCAGCTGCCGGACCATACTGCAAGCAAAATTCAACCATTTCTTCCATCGTGCATTCCTGCACGAACGCACCATCCTTTCTGCAATAGCAGCAGTAATCCTTACTCGGTGTGCCACCCTGCTCCGTTCCATACTGTTCCGGAAGCGTCATAGGCATTCCGCACGACTGACACATTTGCCCCAGCGCAACATAAATATAGGCTTCTCCCTGCCCTGCGGCATCACAGCATAGATATTCCTCAAAATCCACGGTATACACACGCGGCAGCTCCATCTTCCAGATCTCCTGCCATGCCTGATATATGCCAGTATGTACATCTCCCTGAAAGTGAAACCTTGCATACGTCCCTGCTGGGATGGTCACGCAGACTTCGTTTGATACACAGGCTGTACCCTCTGTTCCAACGACCGCAAGATAGCTGCCATCTTGCCACTGGTAGTCCGTGTAAATCCCATAGTATGTTTTTTGCTCCGGCTGATTCTCTCGCATCTGCTTCCAGAGCGCACCGATCTTTTGCTCGCAATCGGGCGCGTCATTTGCCGTGCGCACACCGATTCCCACGATCTTTCGTTCTGGCAGGGTCACAACTTCATACTTCATTTTCATGCATCCTTTCTGTTCTTTGGATGCATCCAGTATAGCAATCAAATCCGGTCATCCTATGTCCGGATTTTTATATTGCTCTGCGATCTTCTGTGTTTCCTGCAAAATCCATGCCCGAAGCGATTCCGGCTCTAACACCTCTGCCATACCACCATACGACAGTACATAATATCTGCCCCAAATACCCGTCGCCCACTCCGTGCGCACCAACAAACTGCCATCCGGTTCTCTTGTGATCTCATCGAACTGAAATTCATCATACACCCGATACGCCGCCTCTGCCGAAAAGCGGATCACAATCGATACCATATCCGATGCCGATTCCATATAGTCTGGAAGCGGTGGCAGGGCACGATGCGGCACAAAGACGTCCTCGCAGATCTCTACCTGCCCCATCCGCGACAGCTTGAATGTCCGAAACTCCTGCCGTATGCGGCAAAATGCCTGCACATACCAATCCTGTCCCCGAAAACACAGGCGCACCGGTTCAATCTCCCGCTCGGAAAACCCACTTTCCGCCGCATAATATGAAATATACAGCACCCTGCATTGGAGGATCGCCTGCCGGATGACAGCAAAGCGTGTCCGGTTCTCTGCGCGGTCTCCCCATGCTGAAAAATCGGTGTGAATCCAATCTCTGTTCTCTGCGCGTCCAAACAGTCCGGATACTTCTTCCAGCAGTGCTTTCCCCTCTGGGATACCGGCTGCATTCAGGCTCTGTAAACCGCACAGGATCTCATCCTGCTGCTGCTTGGAGAGCAGGGCGCGATCCAACACGAACTGCGGCATCAGATGTACCCCACCCGTTCGTCCCTGTGTTGTGTAGATCGGGATGCCTGCGGCAGAGAGTGCATCCACATCGCGCCGGATTGTGCGCTCAGATACCTCCAGCTTTTGTGCCAATTTTGAAACTGTCCAGTCCTCCCCACCTAAGAGGAGATGAACCATACGGAATAGTCGTCCATTGTGCATAAAACCATCCCCCTTTTCTATCGGTATCTTATCATATTTCTCTGAATCTTTCCAGTTTGCCGCGGAAATCGGCCCAAACCCTTGCTATATTTTACATTCTCTTTACAATATTCCTGCGTGATTTTTCATAGATTTTGCATTTGCATCCTTTGTAAAGAATCTACACCCGTTTTCCTCTCTCGCTTTACAAAGGATTCACGCGCCGCTGCTAGTAGATTTTGCATATCGCCTGTATACTGGGAGTCGTTCTGAAATACGATCGAATTTATCGAGAGGGGCGGGAGCCGAACGGTCGGTTCTGGACTGTCCCTGACAAAAGGAGAATTTGAAATCATGAAAATCAAACGTGCACTTACTTTCCTGACTGCCTGCACTCTGGCAACCACCCTTGTCGCTTGCGGCAGCACACCGGATGCAAACACTACAGATGCAGGCGCGGATGCGTCTTCCCTGAGTGGTTCTGTTTCGCTGGGCGGTTCTACCAGCGTAGAAAAGGTGATCGGCGCACTGAGCGAGTCCTTTATGGAAGCCAATCCCTCTGTAGATGTCTCCTATAGCCCAACTGGTTCTGGTGCCGGTATCACCGGTGCTGCCGAAGGTACATTGGATCTCGGTCTTTCCAGCCGTGCCCTCAAGGACGAGGAGACTGCCAAGGGACTGACCGCTACCACCTTTGCACTGGACGGCATCGCAATCGTAGTCAATCTGGAAAATCCGGTTGCTGATCTTTCACTGGAACAGATCAAGGGTCTGGCAGATGGCACCATCACCAACTGGAAAGAAGTCGGCGGCAACGATGCTCCCGTTGTTCTCATCGGGCGCGAAGCAGGCTCCGGTACGCGCGACGGCTTCGAGAGCATCGTTGATGTCAAGGATCAATGCAAATATGAGCAGGAGCTGACCAGCACCGGCGCAGTGATCGCAGGCGTCGCTGCAAACCCAAATGCATTCGGCTATGCTTCCCTTGCATCGGTCGATGAAACGATCAAGGCTGTAACCGTAGATGGGGTCGCTGCAACGGAAGAAACCGTACAGGATGGCTCCTACCAGATCCAGCGTCCATTCGTACTTGTTACCAAGAAGGATGCCCAGCTGAGCGCACCTGCACAGGCATTTTTGGACTATGCAGTAAGTGATGCTGCCGATGATCTCATCGCACAGGCTGGCGCAGTACCTATGAAGTAATTCCCCCTTTTTATTTTCCCCCTATGGAGCGGGAGCTATGATATCTCATGGCTCCCGTCCGTTTTGTATGTTGCAATCGATCTTCTCAACCGTTATAAAGGAGCGGCTATGAAAACAAAAAACATCATCGAGCGTCTGATGAGCCGTGTGTTCTTCTTCTGCGGTATGGTTTCTATTGCTGCAGTCCTGCTCATCACAGTCTATATGATCATCGCGGGTCTCCCTGCGATTGTGGAGGTCGGTCCGATCGACTTCCTCTTTGGCACAGTATGGAAATCCACCGCAGCAGAGCCGCAGTTTGGTATCCTACCATTCATCCTCACCAGTATCTGGGGCACTTTGGGTGCTGTCCTGATCGGCGTTCCCATTGGCGTATGTACCGCGATCTTCCTCTCCAAACTTGCACCCCCCAAGCTTGCTGCGGTGGTGCATCCTGCGGTGGAGCTGCTCGCCGGTATCCCCAGTGTCGTATATGGTCTGATCGGTATGATGGTACTGGTACCAGGCGTTATGGATCTTTTCCATCTCAAAAGCGGCAGTACCTTGTTCACCGCCATTCTCGTCCTTGCCATTATGATCCTGCCCGGCATCATCTCGGTCAGCGAAACGGCACTGCGCGCCGTGCCGCGTGAATATGAGGAAGCCAGCCTTGGACTGGGCGCAACATGGATCGAAACTGTTTGCAAGGTCAGTGTTCCTGCTGCACGCAGCGGCATTACCGCCGGCATCGTACTCGGTGTCGGTCGTGCAATCGGTGAGGCGATGGCAATTATGATGGTTGCCGGAAATGTCCCCAATATGCCCGGACTTTTCAAGAGCGTTCGCTTCCTGACCACTGCCGTTGCCAGTGAAATGAGCTATGCTGCGGACGGCAGCTTGCAGAAGCAGGCACTGTTCAGCATTGGGCTTATCCTGTTCCTGTTCATCCTGTCCATCAACTTGCTCCTGAACCACTTCCTCAAAAAAGGAGATACCACAAAATGAGTGATCTTTCTTCTGCGAAGCCCATGCCAGCCGCACATGAACATCTCTCCTACGCCACACGCCGCCGTATGAAGGGCAGCTTGCTGACAGGTACGATGTACGCCTGTGCAGCATTTACCGTGCTGCTGCTGGCAGGTCTGCTCGGTTACATCTTTTTCCGCGGTCTACCCGCGATCTCCTGGGAACTGTTATCTACAAAGCCCAGCATCCTAAAGGATACCATTGGCATCCTGCCCAATCTGCTCAATACCCTGTATGTGATCCTGCTCACGCTGGTCATCGCACTGCCGCTTGGTGTAGGTGCTGCCGTCTATCTGACGGAATATGCCACCAACCGTAAATTCACTCAAATCATCGAATTTGCCACGGAGACCCTTGCAGGCATCCCCTCGATCATCTATGGTTTGGTCGGTATGCTGGTCTTCGTTCGCCTGTTTGGCTTCGGCACGAGCCTGCTCTCGGGCAGTCTGACCCTCGTCATCATGATCCTGCCCACTATCATCCGCACCACGCAGGAAAGCCTCAAAACCGTGCCGCAGAGCTTCCGTGAAGGTGCACTCGGTCTGGGTGCGACCAAGTGGTATATGATCCGTACCATTATCCTGCCATCTTCCATGAGCGGTATCGTCACCGGCTGTATCCTGTCGATCGGCCGTATCGTTGGCGAAAGTGCCGCGCTCCTCTTTACCGCCGGTACCGGTACACTGATCACCCAAAACTTGCTGGAGGCTTACGCACGAGATGGGGGCACGCTTTCCGTCGCACTTTATATCTATGCGGGCGAGCGAGCAGAATTTGAGGTCGCATTTGCGATCGCTGCGATCCTGCTGATCGTTGTTTTCCTGCTCAATATAGCAGCAAAGCTCGCACAAAAGCACTTTACCCAAAACACTCAATAAACAAAGGAGCCGAGTCCTATGGCTGATTCCAATACACCGATCATTCAGGCACGCGACCTGCATCTGTACTACGGAGAAACCGAAGCCCTCAAAGGCATCAATATCGACATCCAAAAAAACGAGATCACCGCGCTCATTGGCCCATCCGGCTGCGGAAAATCCACTTTCCTCAAAACCCTGAATCGTATGAATGACCTTGTCTCCAATGTACGCATCACAGGCGAGGTCAAGCTGCATGGAAAGGATATCTTTGCTTCCGATGTAGATGTGACCGACCTGCGCCGCCAAGTAGGAATGGTCTTCCAGAAAGCCAATCCCTTCCCCATGAGTATTTTTGATAACATTGCATACGGTCCCTCTCTCCACGGCAAGCACAGCAAAGCCGAGCTTGAGCAGATCGTGGAAAGTGCCCTGCGCGGTGCAGCTCTCTGGGACGAAGTCAAGGATCGTCTCAAAAAAAGTGCGCTTGGTCTCTCCGGCGGACAGCAGCAGCGTCTGTGCATTGCGCGCGCCCTTGCCGTACAGCCCGAGGTGCTGCTTATGGATGAACCGACCAGTGCGCTTGACCCCGGAAGTACTCTGCGCATTGAGGATCTCATGGCGGAGCTGAAGAAAAACTATACGGTTGTCATTGTCACCCATAATATGCAGCAGGCAACCCGTATCTCCGACAAGACTGCGTTCTTCCTGACCGGAGAGCTGGTCGAATTCGGAGAAACATGTCAAATCTTTACCAACCCGAAAGAAAAGAAGACCGAAGATTATATTACCGGCCGTTTCGGCTGATCTTGGAGGCAATTTATGCGGAATGTCTATACTGAGGAACTCAATGCGATTACCCATCGCGTCCTGAAAATGGGGACGATGCTTGAGCAGTCCATCGATATTACACGCGATGTTTTGGAGCGTATCGATCCGGAACGCGCAAGACTGGTCATCGAGGGAGATGATGTATTCGATTCCATGGAGCGCAATATCGAGCAGGATTGTCTCAATCTGGTTGCCATGCAGGCTCCCGTTGCCGGAGACTGGCGGCGGATTGCTTCGATCATGCGAATGATCTCCGATCTGGAGCGTATCGCAGACCATTGCAGTGATATTTCTGAGTATGTCATCAATCTGTCCGAGCGTCCGCGCGTTGTACCGCCCGAGGGGCTTTCATCCATGCTCTCCCGCGTCAAATCCATGCTGCACGCTTCCGTCACCGCCTATGTAGAACTTGATGTTGAAACGGCACAAAAGGTCGTTGCACAGGATGATGCACAGGATGACGCATTTGAACAGATGCGCAGCACCCTATGTACGCTCATGGCAGAGCAGCCTGAAAACATCCCACAGTATGTGGATTATCTGATGATCGCCAAATATCTGGAGCGCATGTCAGACCACACCACAAACCTTGCGGAATGGATCGCTTATATCGTGCGCGGTGTACTCGTCTCTTAAAAAAATCTTCCTCCCTCAAAGCGTCTGCAGATCTTGCAGACGTTTTTCGTTTTTTCAGGTTTTTTGTATTTTAGGGTTAAATTCTCCGATAGCCTGTGCTATAATAACAAAGATTATCTAAATGAATCGATTGGAGGAGAATCAACCAAATATTATGGAAACCATCATGCATTCACAAACCGTGTCTTCTGAAGCGATTTCAGAGGATATACGCAAACGTCTGCGTAAATTCCCCAGCTGGGTCAGCTGGCTGTTTGTCCCGCTCGCGGCTGCACTCATTACATTCTGTGCAACTTGGATCCAAATCGAGGATCAGCTTTTCACCTACCGCTTTTTCTGGGTCGAAAGCTTTTGGTGGCATCGTGCTGCCTGGTTTGCTGGTTGGGTCTTTTTGATCCTTGTTTACCTGACGATCCTTGGGCTCAGCAATCGGCACTGGATCGCCACCCTTGGTACATCCATCTTTTTATGCATCCCTGCGATCATTTGTTATTTCAAGCTGTCGATCCACGGCGAACCGTTCTTGCCTTGGGATCTGGCACAGGCAGGAGAGGCACTTGATGTTGCCGGGAAATCCGGGCTGTGGATCTCTGGTCCAATGGTCGGTTCTGCCATCATACTGACCCTGCTCACTTTGCTTGCATGTCTGCTCCACAGTCCAAAATTCACTTGGAAACGCTGGCTGGCACGCACCGTGCTCTCTGCTGCGGGTGTACTGTTCATGGTATTCGGCGTATTCCTGCAAGAGGATGTGACCAAAAATGTTCTGTACATCTCGCCGGATGCATGGATGCAGGATCGCTACTACCGTAACTATGGTCTGGTCACTGCATTCTTTACCAATATCCAGGTCATGCAGATCGATGCACCCAGCCAGTACGGTGAAGAGCATGTACAGGAGATCCTTCAGGCGGTCGAGAAAAATCGCAGTAACAAGCCCTATTTTGCAGGCAGTCTGGCGGCAAAGAATCCCAGTGCAGTCGAAAAAAAGCCCACCATCATCTATATCCAGTCCGAGGCATTCTGGGATCCGACCGATCTGCCGGGTGTTACCTTCGATCAGCCGATCACACCCAATATCCAGCGCACCCGTCAGGAGATGGCATTCGGCAAGTGCTTCTCCCCGCGCTTTGGCGGCGGCACTTGTGATGTTGAATGTGAAGTCTTGACCGGCTTCTCTATGGAGTATCTGCCCAACAACTGCAAACCCTATGTCGAGTACATCCACGGACCCACCTCGTCTATCGCCGCATTCCGTAAGGAACAGGGCTACGAGACCAAGGCGATCCATGGCTATTATGCAAAGTTCTGGAATCGTGAGCGCACCTATGCAAACCTCGGCTTCGATGACTTCATCAGCCTCGAGGATATGAAGGATCCAGAGCGTAAGCGTCCGATCGACTGGGAAAACGGTTTGGTCAGTGAGCAGGAAATGGCGCGCCAGATCATCAGCGCATACGAGAGCAAGCAGGATAAGCCCCTGTTCCTGCACGCAGTCACCATTGAAAACCACCTTGCCTATGCAAAGGAAAACTTCTCTGATGCAGAGCGTGTCCGTATTACTGCCGCACCAGAGGGCGTGAGCGAATATACCCGTGGCTGTCTGGAGGACTTTGCGACCGGTGTACGCGATACCGATGAAATGTGGGGTACTTTGACCGATTATTTTGACAACGTAGACGAGCCTGTTATCATGGTCATGTGGGGCGATCACTACAATCCCATTGGCAATGGCATGAATGTATATAGTGCAACCGGTTATGGATCGGAGGACACCAAGGATCCGCGCGTACATGGCACGCCGCTTCTTATCTGGAGCAACTACCACAAGGAGCCAATCGACCTCGGCACCGTTGCCGCATATCAGATAACCTCGATCACCAATGATCTGTATGGTCTCGATCAACCCCCATACTTTGATTTGCTTCGTCAGGAATTCGATCAGTACCGTGCAAAGTCCGTAGGTACCGTGGTAGAACCAGACAATTCCTACCACCAGAACGGTCTGAATCCGGAACAGCAGGCATTTTATGACAACCACTGGCTGCTGCAATATGATATGCTGTTCGGCAAAAACTATCAAAACGCGCCTGTCATTCAAAAGCAAACAAAGTAACCTGCAAATGAGGGGACTGTCTCAGAATAGTCTCTCCAAAAAATAATGCAAAAAAATCGACCTTCAAAAAAAGCAGCGTCGCTTCATTTGAAGGTCGATTTTCATTTTTAGATTCTAATATTTTGTACAGGCTGCCATTGCATTCTTATTTTGCGACAGTCCCTTATCTCGTCTCACCCGCTGCAAGCCGCGCTACAAGATCGGTGTCCGCTGGACAGAACGCGAATTGAAGAAGTTCCTGCCGCTGTACCCAGCACAAGCCGCTATGTACACGCATCTGCAAAGTACCTGTTGCGATGTGTCCCCAGAAAAATGTAAAAGCGATGTCCTGATCGGGATATGTAAACGTATGCCGGTCTAGTATTCCATCGATCTTGATTTCTACTCCCAATTCTTCCTGACATTCCCGTACAGCACAGGCTTCCATCGTTTCACCCGATTCTCGTTTGCCTCCCGGAAATTCCCACAACCCACCACAGTTTCCACCTGCTTTGCGGCGGCAAATGAGGATCTGATCCTGCTCATCGATCAAGACGACTGCTGCAACTTCCAACATACTTTTTCCTCCCAAATATTGTCTGTACACTCCAAAAGGGCTGCACCCTGTGCAGCCCTTTATATTTTTAAACTATTCAGTTGTGCCCATTCTGTGTTCCGCATTTGTGCTGGTCTCGCAATTGACCATCTACCCTCGTTTTTAAAAACTTTCCATCGGCGCGTAGTCTGCCAGAGCCATACTCATCAGTATGCCCATCGGAAGATTGCTCCCAGATAACGTCGTTTCCGTCGGCGATTCGGCTTAGTGGGCACCGGCGAGTCGCGCGGTGCGGAACTGCTGTTCAATTTCACTAACCATTGGACTCACCCCTTTCAGTAGAATTCAAATAATGAGAAGATTCCTGTTTGCTTTGACCTCACCTCATTTCTTTTGTTGATATTATATTACCACTGTCCCTCCATTCCGTCAAGCGATTTGATGCTTCTTTTTGTACAAAAAAATCCATAAAAGTTCTACGAAATGTCTCTTTTTATTGCAATTAAATTTTGATATAATGATAGTAACAGGCTGTTTTTTACAGAAATCTGTCAGCCCCTTTATACTCATGAAAAGGAGTATTCTTACCATGAAAAATTTTAGTTATTATATCCCCACACGTATTTTCTTTGGGGCAGGTAGTGTCAAAAAGCTTGCACATGCCAAGCTTCCTACTGGAAAAGGGCTGCTGATTACAGGCGGCTCCTCTACAACCAAGCTCGGCTATGTCGATCGTGTGTGCGCCGCACTCGCAGAGGGCGGACACGAAATGGTTCTTTATACAGAAGTACAACCCAATCCAACCATCGAATCGGTTCGCGCATGTGCAGACCTTGCACGCAAGGAAAATTGTTCCTTTGTTGTCGGTCTCGGCGGCGGTTCCTCAATCGATACTGCAAAGGCAGCGGCTGTCATGGCGACCAACGATGGTGATTGGTGGGATTATGTATTCGGCGGCTCTGGCAAAGGACAAAAGATCCAAAATAATCCTTTACCCATCGTTGCCATTACGACCACAGCCGGTACAGGAACCGAAGCCGATCCATGGACCGTCATCACCAACGGAAAAGAAAAGATCGGCGGCGGCACAGAACAGACATTCCCAACTCTCTCGATCGTCGATCCTGATTTTATGATGACCGTTCCCCCACATTTGACAGCTTACCAAGGCTTTGATGCTTTGTTCCATGCATGCGAAGGCTTTATTGCATCCATTGCAAATCCGATCAGCGAAATGTACTCACTCAAGGCGATCGAACTGCTCGGACGCTATCTGGCACGGGCTGTCAATGACGGAAGCGATGCCGAAGCACGGGCTCATGTCGCACTCGCCAATACCTTGGCTGGCTTTGTCGAATCCATGTCCTCCTGCACCTCAGAACATGCCATTGAGCATGCACTGTCCGGTTTCCATCCCACCCTGCCGCACGGTGCAGGTCTCATTATGATCTCACTGGAATACTATAAGCTTTTTGCCGAAACCTGTGCAGATCAATTCACACAGATGGCACATGCACTCGGGCGCGCAGACGGCGATTTCATCGCTGCACTTTCTGACCTGCAAGCAGCATGCCACGTTGACACTCTAAAAATGAGTGACTTCGGCATCAATGGACAAGACTTTACCCCCTATGCAGATCATGCCTTTTCCGATATGGGCGGTCTGTTCCGCGTAGATCCACGCCCCCTGACACCAGAAGATGTCATCGGCATCCTATCTCGCAGCTATCACTGATCCAAAGGAGCATCCATGAAACACGTCCTCTTTATCGCAACGGGCGGCACTCTTGCTTGCCGTCAAAGTGAAAATGGCTTGATCCCTGCGCTGACCGGCGAAGATCTTCTGACGTTCCTTCCCGGGATATCAACGCTCTGTACCGTTGCCATTGAAAACCTGTTTTCCATTGATTCTACCGATGTCACAACTGCGCATCGCACGCAGATGGCAGAGCTGATCTTCAAGGAATATGCAAACTACGATGGATTCATTATTTCTCATGGTACAGATACCCTGTCCCACACAGCTGCACTTTTGTATCATATGCTGCGCAACATTGATAAGCCTGTACTTCTGACCGGCGCACAAAAGCCCATCGGTGTCCCCAATTCCGATGCAGAGCGTAATCTATTGGACACCTTCCGTGTCATCGCCTCCGGATATCACGGTGTTGCAGCAGTCGTACATGGTCGCATCATTCGCGGCAACCATCTGGTCAAGGTGGACTGCGAAGATATGGATCCATTCCGCTCCATCAATGCACCGCTGGAGGGAACGATCGACCTTGATGGAACCGTACATCTATATCCAAAGGCATCTGTTTCTGGTACTTTCAAACTTGTTCCTGTAAAGGATACCAGCATCTTTGTGCTGAAACTGATCCCCGGACTAAACCCTGATATATTCTCTATGCTCTCCGCCTATTCCCATGTCATCATTGAAGGCTATGGCTCTGGCGGCATTCCCGTATATCTGGAGAATGGTCTGAAAACTCTGATCGAACAGGGTACACAAGTGTATATCACCACAGAGTGTCTGTCCGGCTCTGTAGATCTGACCAAATACGCGGTCGGATGCCGTGCCGCTTCCTTGGGTGCCATCTCACTCGGCAGCCACACCATTGCAGATACCGTTGCGTCTATTCTGTGCGGTACATTGACAGACGAAACCTAAAATCTATCACTTCAGATAATATCCCCATCTATCCTGTAGCTCTACAATGGGTACAAGACAGATGGGGATCACTATTTGATTAAAAACGATCTAAAAAGCTATGTGTACCAGCTTCATCACGCCAGCCCAGAATCTTTGCCGTATTCACATTCTTGACTGCATTTAAGATATTTGCTTCGATCTGCGGATTCTCGGCTGCCAGCTTCGCAATGAGGGCTTTCACTTCCGCACGCTTGGTATTACCTTCTTTGGTATGTGCCGGACAAGCACAGGGCAAAAATTGCAGCGAGCTTGCCTCCACCCATGCAGTGACCGCCGCTTCTCTTACGAGATATAGAGGACGGATGAGTTCCATGCCTGCGTAATTGGCACTTTTAAGGTGGGGCAGCATCGCCTGAATCTGACCGCCATACAATAATCCCATCAGCACCGTCTCAATGGCATCATCGTAATGGTGCCCAAGCGCGATTTTATTACAGCCGCGTCGTTTTGCCTCCGTATATAAATAGCCGCGCCGCATCTTTGCGCACAAAAAACAAGGGTTTTCTGCAGCGTGATTGCCTGCTACTTTCAGTACATTGGTATCAAATATTTCCAGTGGTAATCCCAGATGCTCCATATTCTCTTGGATCTGCTGACGATTTTCCGGCGCATATCCGGGGTCCATTGCAAGGCAAATGAGCTCAAACGGAATCCCACTATGTCGCTGATAATCTTTGAGCAGCAGCGCAAGCAATGCAGAATCCTTGCCGCCCGAAATGCAAACCGCAATGCGATCCCCATCGGATATCAGTTTATATTGCCGAATCACTTTCACAAAGGGATCGCGTATTTTTTTTGAAAATTTTGTATGTAAAAGAGTCTCGATTTCCTGAAGTTCCATCATGCTATCCTCCTGTCTTTCTATGATGCCAGAATTCCTTTCACTTGTCAAAGGAATTCACGCAGACAGCTATTGTATATTATGCATAAATTTATTCTTCAATTTTTATCTATTTAGTATAGGTCAATCGTTGCATTTTTTTATCAGTTCGTGTATGATAATTATAGAAAAAGTCAATGGCATAAAGCAAAGATCGTCTTACTCTCGTATCTTCTATTGCTTTTGATGCTTAGAACATTTATTGCATTACCAATCAAATTATATTTTGCTATTTATCTCTTTTCTCTACCTTCTCTTTCTCTTTTTCAAGAAAAACACACTATATAGTGTGTTTTTCTGTTTTCTCAGTGGTTTCTATACAATACAAAAGGGCGATTTCAGATCGCCCTTTTCTTTTCGTTATCGATTTGCCTTTTCGTCTTGTACCTTCCAATGGATCGGGGCTGCATCTGGCACTTCCTTTTCCAGCAGAAAATTCAAACAATTCAAAGAAAAACGCGCGGGAGACTCTGCCGCGACAAAATGACTTCCGCGCAGAACCGCCATCTGTGCATGCGGTATTTCATGCGCCATTGCCTGTGTATGAGACAGACGAACCATGTCATGATCTCCAACGATTACGAGGGTCTGCTGTTCAATGAGCTGCAAATCGCGCAGCCGCACCCCATACCCTCGTGTCATGAGTGCAAGCACATCTCTTTTCCAACGGATATTTGAATCTAGCGGAGCCAGTGCTGTCATCAACCCCACCGTTGGATACAACGGCAGCTGCACCCACGGTACAATACCGCGCAGCATGGAGACATTTGCGCCATTCAGAATCAGCTTATCCACACGCTGTGGATAGAGCATCGTAAACTTGATCGCAAGATTTCCACCATCACTAAATCCCAGAAGATGTGCCTTCTCGATCCCTAATCCATTGAGTAGCGCACAGAGATCCTCTGCCATAGAGTCAAAGTCAAGATGTACTGTCCCGCGCCCTGAGCGTCCATGCCCACGGCTATCCACTGCAATGACACGAAAGAAGTGTGAAAGATATGGGATGCACTTTTCAAAATAGGTGCTGTCCTCGCCGTTACCATGCAGCAAAATCAAAGGTGTGCCACTTCCCCAGCTATAATACGCAATCTGTGTATCTGGGCGTGCTATATACTGTACATCAAACTGCACACAATCAGACATTTCCAAAAAACCTCTCTTGTTTATTTGGGTATTATTTTACACCTTTTCCTTCAGAATAGCAAAGCATTTTCCCAAACTTCATAAAAAAATCATAATTACATAGGTTTCTTACCCATTTCTATTTGAGAGAACAAAAAAGCAGACTCCTTCGAGTCTGCTTTGTGTGCGCGCCGTGTTATCTTCCCGGGCCGTCGCCAGCCAAGTATTTTCACCGTTAATGAGCTTAACTACTGTGTTCGGAATGGGAACAGGTGTACCCTCATCACCATAAACACGCACTTACTTTTCTTTTCCAGAAAAGAAAAGTAAGACAAAAGAAAAGCGAATTTGCTTCGCGCCATAGACGCTTTTGCCACTCTCTATTCTGTACAGAGAAATATTTTAGAAAGCTTACA
>JAHHRO010000004.1 GCA_020025755.1 Butyricicoccus sp.
AGCCCTTATGCCGCCGTCGCCGGCGCGACACGCTTCTCTGCTTCTCGAAGCAAATTATTTAGCAGAAATGAAAACCCAAAGGATTTCCAATTCATCGAATCTTTCCAAAGGATCAGAAAATCACTGATAAAAAGTTTGACTACAAAAGAGAGAAGATAGTACAATGAGAAGATTTTACAGTATATTGGAATTGTGATAAAATTAAGTTACTATTTATATAGAGAGTGGGGTTACAATGAATTGTGACTATGGAAAATTAAAGGTACCGCCAATCTATACTTGTGGAGAAAAAGCGTGTTACCTTGATCCTGTAAGAAAAAAACTAGTTGCCATTACACCAGAAGAAACAGTGAGGCAAAAAATAGTTGCTTATTTATTAAAAAAATTACATGTACCTAAAAATATGATTGCAATAGAAGAGGCGTTGTCTCATTACGGAATAAATTCTAGAAAACGTGCAGATATCGTGGTGGATTATTTAGAAGAAACAGGGGAAGGAATCATACGATATCCGCTTGCAGTTATTGAATGTAAGGCTCCAGAAGTGCCGTTAGGAGATAAATCCTACAATCAAGTTTTAGAGTATTGTGGTATTCTTGGTGCAGAGTATGCCATGCTGACAAATGGTGTTGAAGAGATATGTTTTAAGTATCACAACAATACAGGAGAGTATAACATTATTGAAAAACTTCCTAGATACTTAAAAATGTTAGAGGGTGAATATGAAGTTAAGGAAAAAGTTGATGCATGGGTGGAAATACCATTCGGTGCATTGGAGGAGACTCTTCAAGATAGATTTACATTATTGGATAATCCACAAGATGCTGAAGATATAAGCCCTGAAACTGAATGGAACAAAGCTGTTGCAACATTTAATTTACTTCAAGGATTTCAGGATGTACAACATAAGATGCCCAAAGGGAAATATGGATTATTTGAGTTGTTGGAAGATTATGGTGTGAGAAATTTATCATTTGGTAATGCGTCAGGAGGAAGATTCTTTGCCCCATATCGTTCATTTCTTATAGAGTATAATGGGGTTACACAATTTGTTTCAATGTCTATTTCAACATATTGGACGGGGTGTGATCCAATACAAGTTAAAACGTGCCTTTCAGTTGGGATTGACAATGAAAAAAAAGAGCATCATGCGTTGCAATTGGTCATAGACGATAATGTAGATGCCAGTGGTTCTCGGTTTTCATTTTATCATCATGGTAGAATTACTATAGGAAATATGGGAAGTAGAAAAATAGATGATCTTCGTAAATTTGTGCGAGAACGGTATCCTCAAATATTATATGAGAAAAAATTTTATTTAGGAACCCTTACCAATGATCGCTTATGGAAAATGGATGATCCCGAAGTTATCACATTACTAGTCAATCTTATTACATATTCACTGATTCGAGATGAATATCGTGATTTTGTAAAGAATGGCGGAAAATAAAAGTAAAAAAGTGTGTAAAATTGCCAGAGAAAAACAAAAAAGAGTACTTGACTTGTCCCCAGAGGACGTGGTACAATAATTACACCTATGTAGGGTCTTTTTTTATGCCTGATTTTTTGAGGGCGAGCCTGCAAAGGGAGGCAATCAATTCCTTTGTGACAGGCACAGAGGAACAAACACGATTCAAGGAGGTGCCGTTATGCGCGTTAAGGTAACGCTGGCCTGCACTGAGTGCAAGCAAAGAAACTATGACACAATGAAGAACAAGAAGAACGATCCCGACCGTCTTGAGATGAATAAGTACTGCCGCTTCTGCAAGAAGCATACTTTGCATCGCGAGACCAAGTAATCGACAAGAAAGGAAGTACGCTTCATGGCAGAGCAGGAAAAAGCTACTCCCGCTGTAAAGAAGCAGGCTGACAAGCCGGCAAAGGCCAAGAAGCCCTCCATTTTTGCGCGTATCAAGAATTGGTTCCGCGAGTTGAAGGGTGAGATCAAGAAGATCGTCTGGCCGACCCGCCAGCAGACCACAAACAACACGCTCGTTGTTCTGGCTTGCTGCTTGGTGCTCGGTGTATTCATATGGATCCTTGACGCTGGCTTCGGCTGGGGCTTCCAGACGCTCGTCAGCTTCTTCGCCGCTTGAATGAGAGGGGCCGGATACAATGTCAGATGCAGCAAAGTGGTATGTGGTTCACACATACTCAGGCTATGAAAACAAAGTAGCCTCATCCATCGAAAAAGCGGTGGAAAACCGTAAGCTCCACGACCTCATCACCGCTGTCAACATCCCTGTTGAGCGCGTGACCGAGGTAAAGGACGGCAAAACCCGTGAGGTCGAGCGCAAGCTCTTCCCCGGCTATGTACTCGTCAAGATGATCATGACCGACGAAAGCTGGTATCTGGTGCGCAATACGCGTGGCTGCACAGGCTTTGTAGGTCCGAATTCAAATAAGCCGCTTCCGCTTTCCGATGAGGAAGTGCTGAAGATGGGCGTGGAGAAGCGCGAAATCGAAATCAATTACCAAGTCGGGGACAGCGTTCGCGTCATAGATGGTCCGCTGGCTGGCTTCATCGGCGTTGTCGATGAGCTTGAGCCCGATAAAAACAAGGTACGCGTTGTCGTATCAATGTTTGGTAGAGAGACCCCAGTCGAGCTCGCACTCGATGAGGTCGAGACACTGGGTGACTAAAATAACTGCCGCGCTCCCAATGGACAGGCAGGGAACCGAAGTATACAGGTGTATGCTTCATGGCAAGTGGGAGAGGGAACGCAGCCGCGTTTTACTCGCCAGCCACCACATTTTTTAAGGAGGATACCTCAACATGGCACAGAAAGTAGTAGGTTATATCAAGCTCCAGATTCCTGCGGGCAAGGCAACCCCTGCGCCCCCAGTTGGCCCGGCTCTGGGTCAGCATGGTGTAAACATCATGGCTTTCACCAAGGAATTCAACGAGCGCACCAAGAATGACGCTGGTCTCATCATTCCAGTTGTCATCACAGTTTATGCAGACCGTTCCTTCAGCTTCATCACGAAGACTCCGCCGGCACCGGTCCTGATTAAGAAGGCTTGCAAGATCGAATCCGGTTCTGCAGTTCCGAACAAGACCAAGGTTGCTAAGATCTCTAAGGCAGATCTCCAGAAGATCGCAGAGATGAAGATGCCAGACCTCAACGCTGCTTCCGTAGAGGCTGCTATGAGCATGATCGCTGGCACCTGCCGTTCTATGGGTATTACCGTAGAAGAGTAATTTTAAGCTGAAGTTTAATCGTTTTTGACAGCACTCATGGCTGTCTAAGTGGGAGGGAAATTCCCGCAGTACCACTAAAGGAGGATATTATTGTGCGCAAAGGTAAAAAGTATGTAGAGAGCGCAAAGCTGGTAGACCGTACCAAGCTGTACGATCCCGCTGAAGCGCTTGCAACCGTTATTTCCACTGCAAAGGCAAAGTTCGACGAGACCGTTGAGCTGCATGTAAAGCTGGGCGTTGACTCCCGTCACGCTGACCAGCAGGTACGTGGTGCGATCGTTCTGCCGCACGGTACTGGCAAGCAGGTTCGCGTTCTGGTATTCGCAAAGGGTCCGAAGGCTGACGAGGCTGTTGCAGCTGGTGCAGAGTACGTTGGCGCTGAGGATATGGTAGCAAAGATTCAGAATGAGAACTTCTTTGACTATGACGTTGTTATTGCAACCCCTGACATGATGGGCGTTGTAGGTCGTCTGGGTAAGGTTCTGGGCCCGAAGGGTCTCATGCCGAACCCGAAGGCTGGCACCGTTTCCATGGACGTTGCAAAGGCTGTTAAGGAGTCTAAGGCTGGTAAGATCGAGTACCGTCTCGACAAGACCAACATCATCCACTGCCCGATCGGTAAGGCTTCCTTCGGTGCTGAGAAGTTGCAGGATAACTTCAACGCTCTGATGGGCGCGATCATCAAGGCAAAGCCGGCTGCTGCTAAGGGTCAGTATGTCAAGTCCTGTGTAGTTGCTTCTACCATGGGCCCTGGCGTAAAGGTCAACGCTGCTAAGGTTTCTGAGTAATTTTTTATTCGGAAAACAATGAAAATGTGTTGACAAGCAGTTTGGTCTATGCTATAATTCAATAGCTTGGTCAAAGACAGCAGGTGTGCCGCAAGGCACTAATGGTTAAAACCGCCCGCCGAGGTCAGCACGAAATTATGATGTTTTGTGTGCCCTCTTGTGTCTTTGCACAAGAGGGCACTTTATTTTTGATGGAGGTGAAACAAGATGCCTAACGCAAAGGTTCTGGAAGAAAAGAAGGCTCTGGTCGCTTCTCTCGTCGAGAAGATCAAGAACAGCCCGGCTGGCGTTCTGGTCGATTACAAGGGTATCAACGTTGAGGATGATACCAAGCTGCGCCGTGAGCTGCGCGCTGCTGGCGTTGAGTATGCTGTTGTAAAGAACACCATGCTGCGCTTTGCTGCGAAGGAGCTGGGCTTTGACTCGTTCGAGGAGCACCTGAATGGTACAACTGCTCTGGCAATCAGCACCACTGATGATGTCGTAGCACCTGCAAAAATCCTGAATGAGTATGCAAAGAAGCATGACAACTTCAAGATTAAGGCTGGTTACCTCGAGGGTGAGGCAATTCCTACTTCTGAGGTTCTGAAGTTGGCTGAAATGCCATCCAAGGAAGGTCTTATCGCTCAGGTTCTGTATGGCTTCAATTTCCCAATCACTCAGCTCGTTATTGCGCTTGACAATATCGCAAAGAAGACTGAGGACGGTGAAGCCCTGGTTTCTACTTTGGTTGCACCAAAGGAAGAGGCTGCTGAGTAATTAACAAGGTTACTCATACGTTTTTCAATTTTTTAATTTAATTTGTAATTGGAGGTTCATACCATGACTATTGCAGAGATTATGGAAGCTGTAAAGAACCTGAAGGTTCTGGAGCTGGCTGAGCTGGTTAAGGCTCTCGAGGAAGAATTCGGCGTATCCGCTATGCCTGTTGCTGTTGCTGGCGCAGGTGCTGGTGCAGGTGCTCCGGCTGCTGAAGAGCAGACTGAGTTCGACGTAGAGCTGACCGACGCTGGTTCTTCTAAGATCAACGTTATCAAGGTTGTTCGCGGCATCACTGGTCTGGGTCTGAAGGAAGCAAAGGAGAAGGTTGACGGCGCTCCGGCAATCATCAAGGAAGGCGCTTCTAAGGAAGATGCAGAGTCCATCAAGGCTCAGCTGGAAGAGGCTGGCGCAAAGGTTACTCTGAAGTAATTTTATTTGGACGCAAGCAAAGAGACAGGTTTTTGACCTGTCTCTTTTTTTTATCACTTGACCCCTGCACAGGAAGAAATGACGGATCGAATCTGATTCCATGATACATTTCGGAAGCCTGCTTCTGTAAATAAGCGGCATAGCTCATCCTGTCCATAGGTATGTACATCGCCTGTGTGGGTCAGTTTGAGCACGATATGGTTTTCAAGCCAGCGCAGCGTGTCATTTGCTACATATGTATCACACAGAAGGAAGATCCCACCAGGCTTGAGCACCCGATAGGCTTCCAGTAAGGCACGGGAAGGGTTTGGATAATGATGGAAGCTTTGTGAGCACACTGCCATATCAAAGGTATCGGCCTCGTATGGCAGCTTTTCGGCATCACCGATTTGAAAGACCGCGTTGGAAAGCTGTTTGTTTTTTGCCTGCCGGATCATTTCTGGGGAGAGATCTATACCATCGATCTGCGTATTGGGTAAGATCCTCTGCAGCAAACGGGCAATTTCACCTGTGCCGCATCCGATATCCAAAAGACGCTGGGGGCGCACATGCAGGATCGCATTTTGAAGGAACGGATAACCCTGTTTTGGGATCTTGGAAATGAATATGTTGTTGCTGCTATCATAAATGGAGGCTTGACGGTCAAAGTTTTTCCGAGATAAGGCTTTGTAATTTTGCATGGAAGGTGCTCCTTTCTGTGATTGTTTGGCTATATTATAGCACGAAGCCTGCTGTTTGGAAGAAAAAGTTTCATGGAGGTGGATGAATTTGCACTTTGCTCTATTTTTTACACATGAGAAATTGCCCCTTGTTCCAAAACGGGGAATGTGATAAAATAATAGCAATATAGCTTTGGAAAGGGAGAAAGATTTATGTTGACTCCGGCAAAAAAAGAATTTATTGAATTTATGATGGGCGCAGATGTCCTCCGTTTTGGCGATTTTGTGACCAAGAGCGGACGTAATACCCCATATTTTGTAAATACAGGCAACTATAAGACCGGCTTGCAGAACTCCAAGCTGGGCGAGTTCTATGCAGCACTGGTCAAGGAGACCGTAGGCGAGGAATTCGATGCAATGTTTGGCCCTGCATATAAGGGTATCCCGCTTGCGACCTCGGTTTCCGGTGCGTTGGCACGCAACTTCGGCATTGATAAGCCGTTCTTCTTTAACCGTAAGGAAGCAAAGGATCATGGCGAGGGTGGCAGCATTGTGGGGTATAAGCCGCAGGATGGCGACCGTATCATCATCATTGAGGATGTCATCACAGCCGGTACGGCGATCCGTGAGACCATGCCGGTATTGACGGGGTGTGCAGATGTCAAGGTAACTGATATGTTTATCTCTGTTAATCGCTGTGAAGTGGGACAGACCCCAGGCAAGACCGCTGTTATGGAGGTTGGCGAGGAGTTCGGCATCAAGGTGCATGCACTTATCACCGTACAGGATATTTACGAGTACCTGAAGGAGCAGGGCACCTATGGTGAGATCCTGCCGCGCATGGAAGCATACATGGAGCAGTACTGTGTGTTTTAATTTGTGAAAAATCAGCAAAAAGTCAGGCGTTGTCCTGACTTTTTTGTTTAGACGGATTCCAATGTACAGTACCATGTTTTGGATTGCTTCTGTGGTTCAGATTGAGAAGATATTCCCAGCTGAAAAGTTGTAAAAAGGAGAGTTAATATGACAGATAAGAATTTAGAAGGAATTGGGCTGTTCAGATATGAACATGGACTGCGTAATTCTGGTTCGTATATGGGAAACACCAATATTGATATTTTTGCTCATACTTATGAAATCAGCATTCGCTTTAATGTGTCTAATAGAGGGGAAGCAGGCATGACCGAACAAGTCATAGCAGCCGCTCGCAATGTATTATATACGCTCAAACACAACAGAGAAGAACTCCAACAAGCACTGAAAGAGTATTATGATTCTGAGGTGTTTGAGTTGGCAGAAGATGAGCGATGTGATTATTTTGAATTTAACAGTTCGGATGAGTTATGTGAGGTCATGACGCCAAAAGAGTTGTATATTGCAGATCTTGAACAGAGTGGACAAGTGAAAGATGTTAAGGTTGGACTCTTCTTTGAATGTACTTGGGATGAGTATGAGTACAGTGGTGTTGGGATAAGGTTTGATGGAGAAGGTACGATGCTAGAAGTTACGACCGGAGACATGATATATTGATAGAGAAAGTTCTGCGAGGTGATAGAGCAAAAAATCGTAAAACTGCGTGGTATACCTATGAACAATGTACTGCCCCGCCTGTGGCGGAGGTCATACTTTCACACGCGATGGGGCATTGCCATTGTATACCGAATGGAAGGGAAGGGCAGGATTCATAAGGGCAAGGAAACCGTAAGGTGTCCAGCCCTTATGCCGCCGTCGCCGGTGCGACACGGTTCTCTGCTTCTCGAAGCAAATCATTTCGCAGAAATGAAAACCAGACGGATCACCCAAATGCGCCGCAGCTTGTGAAAACATCTCCCCATAGGGATCACTCATCTGTACAAGACCCATGATGATATTTTTGGGTTTCTATCAAATGCAATGAGAATGGTTGACAAGGTGAGCGTATCCGTGTATAATAAAGCACATAAATCATACTAAAATAGTAGGAATAAAAAAGGAGGTGCCCAAATGTATCGCAATTCATTGATTTCCATGTGTTGTTGTAAATGTATGCATCCTGGGCATTTCTGTGTGGGTATCGTTGTGATGCAAAATTTTTGACAACGCTTTTCTGGATCAATGGATCAGGAATATTCCACAATAGACTGCACGGGATCGTAATGGATACGGTCTCGTTTTTTTTATGCAGAGTTTCTGCTGTTTGGGTAGACGAAGGGAGTATATCATGCACACAAACCTATTAGAAATCGGTGCTTTGGCACTGACCCTCCTGTTTTTTGGGGTCATTTACTATTTGGGTCAAAAGAAACAAGTGGACTTTGGAATTCTGACCCTGCTTGCAACTGCGTTCGGCATTGTGGTCGGTCTTGTGTTTCAGCAGCACTATACCTATGTCGCAGTGTTTGGAATGATTTATACGCATATCATTTCAGCAATGGTCGTGCCTCTGCTTCTTTTCAGCATTATTTCGAGTATCACAAGCCTTGGAGAATCCATTCATTTGAAGAAGATCGGAATGAAATCGGTGGGATTCCTTCTGCTCAATACCTTGACAGCAAGCGTGATTACTTTATTTGTTGCTGTTTTCCTGCGTGTTGGCGCAGGCTTTGCCTATCAGCCCACAGCCGAGCATGCTACGGCAGAAGTTCCCACCTTTGTGGATACCATCGTATCGCTGTTTCCGCAAAACCTTGTAACGCAATGGGGGGAGGGGCAGGTCGTTCCCATCGTGATCTTTGCAATTTTGATCGCAGTGGCATACAATCAGCTGGCAGGCAGTAAAACAGAGATCAAGCCATTCAAGGCTTTTATCGATGCCGGAAGTCAGGTGATGGGGCAGGCGATCGGCTGGATCATTGGCTTTACGCCCTATGCTGTTCTTTCTCTGATTGCACGCGCAGTCGGAAAGGCGTCTCTGACGGAGCTGCTTCCACTGTTTGGGGTAATGCTCATCGCCTATGCCCTGTGTGCTGTCCAGATGTTTGGGGTGGAAAGTATCCTGCTCCATGTGATCGGCAGACTGAATCCCGTTCGTTTCTTTCAAGGCATCATGCCGGCGGCGGTCGTGGCATTCACTTCACAGAGCAGTGTGGGAACCATTCCGGTCACTGTCAGACAGCTGACCCATGAACTGGGAGTCGATGGAGATGTCGCAGGATTTACCGCAGGTATCGGCGCAAATCTGGGTATGCCGGGATGTGCAGGAATCTGGCCTGTGCTGCTTGCGGTGTTCAGCATTCATGTGATGGGACTGGAATACACGGTGCCGCAGTATATATTCCTTGTCGTATTGGCACTGGTGGTATCGGTGGGCACGGTGGGCGTGCCGGGGACGGCAACCGTTGCCGCGACTGCACTGTTCTCGGCGGCAGGTCTGCCGATTGAATTGATCGTGCTGCTTTCGCCGATCTCCAGTTTGGTCGATATGGCGCGTACTGCAACCAATGTAGTCGGTGCGGCAACCGCAGCTGTTTTGGTTGCGGAAACAGAGGGGCTGCTTGACCATGCCATATATAACGGACAGACCGTCCAGATTTCAGAACCCCAAGTGGAGATTAAGTAAATGAGATAACCGCCTCTTGCGGCAATGCAGCAATGTATTGTGTGCAGGGGGCGGTTTTGCGTTCAGGGCAAGAGGACAGATGGGAGAGAAGAAACGGGAAAACAGGCAGCTGCATAGGATAGCATAGAACGCTGTTTGGGGAAAGGAGGGAGAGTTCATGAAAGAGCGTTTGGCAAAGCTGCTCGATGTCAAGAGTATCGTCACATTTGCTTTGGTTTCCGTTGTTTGTATTCAGGCGATCCGGCAGAACGTGCGTATGCCGCCCGAGTTTGTCGCGGCTACAGTGACAGCGATCATCACCTATTATTTTACGAGAAAGGATGAAGGGAAGTGACGATCCAAAAGAAACGATGCAACCGTGCAAACTATGGAGGAAAGCGCAGGCAGACAAAATATATCGTCATACATTACACTTCCAATCGTGGGGATACTGCGAAAAACAATGTCGATTATTTTGCGCGTGAGATCGTTAAGACCTCTGCTCATTTCTTTGTGGATGAGAAAGAAGTCTGGGCGAGTGTGCCGGAAAATTATGTGGCATGGCATTGCGGTGCGAAGCGATACCGACATCCGAAATGCCGTAATGCAAACAGCATCGGTGTGGAGATCTGCATGAATGACCGTGCAGGAGAGATCCGCATGGAGAGCATCGCGCAGGCGGTACAGCTTGTGCGCCTTTTGATGAAACGCTATCAGATCCCTGCCGCGTGCGTGATCCGGCACCATGATGTGACAGGAAAGCTGTGTCCTGCCCCAATGGTGCAGGATGATACATTATGGCGTGCGTTTTGCGAAAAATTGGAGGAGGAAACAATTGTGACCTATAAATATTATGAAGATATGCCTGCGTGGGCAAAACCCACTGTGTCCAAGCTGGTAAAAAAAGGTTTTCTCAAGGGAGAGGGGGATGGTGTGCTGAACCTGTCAGAAGAAGCACTCAAGGTACTCGTTGTCAATGACCGCGCAGGCTGCTATGGCGCGTAGGGGCAAAAAAATTCGGCTGAAAAATGAAAAATATGCTTGACTTCTGTAAGACGCTGCGGTATAATAAAGATCGTCAGCTACGGCAGACAGCAAAAAGATACAGCCGGATTGTGTAATGGTAGCACGACAGACTCTGACTCTGTTTGTCTGGGTTCGAATCCTTGTCCGGCTGCCACTAGACCACTGAGTTCTCTGCTCGGTGGTCTTTCTCTTTTGACCAAAATTGACAGCCAAGATATGTAAAATTTGACCATTTCACGGCTGGAAATATTGGACAAGAGCCGATATAATAGAAGCTGTTGAAAAATTTGAAGTAAGCCCATATTCAGGAGGCATTATGCTTAGAAACGATTTAAGAAATATTGCAATCATTGCACACGTTGACCACGGCAAGACAACGCTGGTCGATCAGATGCTCAAGCAGGCAGGCACATTCCGCGAGAATCAGGTCGTGGAGGAGCGTGTCATGGACTCGAACGCCATCGAGCGTGAGCGTGGAATCACCATTCTGGCAAAGAATACATCTGTAAAGTATAAGGATACCAAGATCAATATTGTAGATACCCCAGGCCATGCGGATTTCTCCGGTGAGGTCGAGCGTATCCTCAAGATGGTAGATGGTGTTATCCTGCTCGTAGACTCCGCAGAAGGCCCAATGCCGCAGACCCGTTTCGTGCTCCAGAAGGCACTCGAGTTCGGTCATAAGATCATCATTGTCATCAATAAGATCGACCGTCCGGATGCACGCCTGAACGAAGTTGGCGACGAGGTACTGGAACTGCTGCTCAACCTTGACGCAAACGATGAACAGCTGGACAGCCCAATCATCTACTGCTCTGGTCGTGATGGTACGGCTTCCATGTCTCCTAATGTACCGGGTGAGGATCTGATCCCGCTGTTTGAGCAGATTTTGGATCATATCCCTGCGCCGGAAGTTGATATGGAAGGTGACATGCAGATGCTGGTTTCCTCCATCGACTATAACGAGTATGTGGGACGTATCGGTATCGGCCGTATCGAGCGCGGATGCATGAAAGTTGGACAGCCTGTGACCGTTGCCGATTATCATGAACGCGTGAAGCCGTACAATGGCAAAATCGTGACGCTGTACACCATCGAAGGTCTGGCGCGTACGCCGGTCGATTCCTGTACAGCCGGTGATATCGTGTGCTTCTCCGGTATCGAGAACATCACCATTGGTGAGACCCTGTGTGCACAGAGCAACGTAGAGCCGCTGCCATTCGTTAAGATCTCTGAGCCGACCGTTGAGATGTTCTTTATGGTCAATGACAGCCCGTTTGCCGGCAAGGACGGTAAGTTCGTAACCTCTCGTCATCTGCGTGAGCGTCTGTTCCGTGAGTTGCTCAAGGACGTCTCCCTGCGTGTCAGTGAGACCGATACGACCGATGCGTTCCGTGTGTCCGGCCGTGGTGAAATGCACCTGTCCATCCTCATTGAGAACCTGCGCCGTGAGGGTTACGAGTTCCAAGTTGGTGCACCGAAGGCACTCATGAAGGAGATCGACGGCGTGCAGTGCGAACCGATCGAGCGCATGATCGCGGATGTTCCGCAGGATGCACTTGGCTCTGTCATGGAAAAGATGGGTGCGCGTAAGGGCGAACTTGTAACCATGAATCCGAAGGGTGACCGTATGCGTGTCGAGTTCTTGGTTCCGGCGCGTGGTCTGTTTGGCTACCGCAATGAGTTCCTGACCGATACCAAGGGTGAGGGCGTGCTTTCCTCCGTATTCCATTCTTATCAGCCATACAAGGGTGAGATCCAGAAGCGCAGTCAGGGCAGCCTGATCGCATTTGAAACCGGTGAGGCAATCACCTACGGTCTGTACAATGCACAGGAGCGCGGTACGCTGTTCATCGGCGCAGGCACACCGGTCTATGAGGGCATGGTCGTTGGATGCACACCAAAGAGTGAGGATATCTCGGTCAATGTCTGCAAGAAGAAGCAGCTGACCAATACCCGTGCATCCGGTTCGGATGATGCGCTGCGTCTGGTTCCGCCGCGTCAGATGTCCATTGAGGCAGCACTCGAATTCCTCGCAGATGATGAACTGCTTGAGGTGACACCGAACAATCTGCGTATCCGCAAGAAGATCCTGTCCAATCAGCTTCGTATGAAGAAGAATCACGGCTAAGTTTTTCTTGCAAATTACGATCAGATAAGATATCATGGTGTTGTTCTAATTGTAATCTGGTAGAAAGGAACTATAGACACATGAAAAGAAATGTTTTAAGCTCTACACTGGCACCAGCAGCGATCGGTCCGTATTCTCAGGCGATCGAGACAGACAGCTTTATCTTCACCTCCGGTCAGATCCCGATCAATCCGCAGACCGGTAAGATCGAGGGTACGACCATCGAGGAACAGGCAGAGCAGGTCATGCAGAACCTGCGCTATGTTCTGGCTGAGGGCGGCGTTGGCATGGATCGCGTGGTCAAGACCACCTGCTTCCTTGCAGATCTTGAGGACTTTGCAGCATTCAATGCAGTGTATGCAAAGTATTTCCCAGAAGCGGCTCCGGCGCGTTCCTGCTTCGCCGTTGCAGCCCTGCCAATGGGCGCAAAGCTCGAAGTCGAGTGCATCGCAGTCAAGTAAAATAGAAAATGGCTGGCTTGCAATTTGCAAGTCAGCCATTTTTTCGTTGTATTTGTTATCCTTTCGCGTCATAGTCGTTGGTCATGGCGTGCAGGATCGCCTGATAGATCTGCTCTGCATGGGCGCGAAATGTTTTTTCCAACAGGGACGCCTGCTCGGCACTTGCGGCGTGAAGCTCCAGAGAGAATACCTCGTCGATGCCCATTTTTACAAGGAAGTCAT
Organism: Butyricicoccus sp.; assembly: GCA_020025755.1. Taxonomy (GTDB): domain Bacteria; phylum Bacillota; class Clostridia; order Oscillospirales; family Butyricicoccaceae; genus Butyricicoccus. The sequence continues at coordinate 13,198 of JAHHRO010000004.1, forward strand.
GCGGTTGTTTCTGTTCGGTCTGCGCCAGAATGACAGCGTCTCGGTTCGCCTGACGCACGACACGCAGGGCGGAACGCTGGGCGGATTCGCGCACGGTATAGGGCAGGCGGTTCTCGAATGCGGCGAGGGCTTCGCGCCCCTTATCGCTGATGCTGTAGGTGGTATCAAGGCAGGGGTCTGCGATGGAGAGGTGACCAGTCTCTACAAGTTCGTCAAATGCTTCCTTGAACTCAAACCAGCCAAAGCCGTCATCACACCAAGTACAGACATCCAGCAGGATCTCGAAGGTTGCCGGTTCTGGTAAGTAGCACAGTGCATATAAAATAAGGAATTTGATATCCTCTTTGGTTTTGATAAACCCATAACGTGCCATAGGTTCCCCTCCTTTATGATCGGGAATGATATACGCTTATAGTATAGCACATTTTGGGCGGCAGGGGAATGCACAGATCGACAAAAAAGACGCGGCTCAAAAAACGGTTGCAAACACTCGTTCGTGTATGCTATCATGGATAATAGATATCAAACAGACTGCATAAGGGGGACTTCTTATAGTTACGATACGACCTGCAACAGAGGCAGATGCGGCAGAAATGCTGGAGATCTATACACCTTATGTCATCGGTACAACCATTTCGAGCGAATATGAAGCACCAACATTGGATACCTTTACGGGGCGCATCCGTGCCTATACGGCACAGCTTCCATGGCTCATCTGCCGGATTGATGGAAAGGCGGCAGGCTATGGTTATGCTGCACCGCATCGTAGCCGTGCAGGCTATCAGTGGTCGGTGGAGACCTCTATTTATGTCGCGCCGGAATTTCACCGTTGCGGCGTTGCGGCGGCACTTTACCGCGCGCTGTTTTCTCTGCTTGTGCGGCAGGGATACTATAATATCTTTGTGGGGATCACCTCACCCAATGAACGAAGCATCAAATTCCATTCCGCGATGGGGTTTGTGATCTCAGGCGCATATCAGGACAGTATGTATAAGTTTGGACAGTGGCGCGATGTGATCTGGATGGCAAAAAGTCTGCGTCCCCATGAGATCGCACCGGTACCGACCATACCCTTTCCCATGATCGCGCACGAAGCGCAGACCGAAGCCGTGCTGGTATTGCAGGCGCAGACCGTGCGCGTGCGCACACACAAAAACAGGGAGGAACAAGATGGGGACGAAGAAAAAACCGGATGAGCAGGCACGGCTGGATGCCGCAGAGCATGCCGATCATCGTTCGCGTATGCGTGCGCGGATGGTCAGACAGGGCTTTGACAGTCTGGAGCCGCATGAAGCACTGGAAGTCTTGCTATACTATATCGTGCCGCGCCGTGATGTCAATCCATTGGCACATCGCCTGATCCGAACCTTTGGCAGCTATCACCGTGTCTTTGAGGCTTCGATCGAGGAACTGAAAAAGGTAGACGGTGTGGGCGATCAGGTTGCACTTTTTCTTTATACCCTTGGGGAGCATGAGCGCAGATGCGACCGCAGCCGCGTGATACAAAGCCAAAGCGATCTCAAGCTGGATACCATTACGCGCATGGCGGATTATTTGCGTCCGCAGTTTAAGGGGATGCGTGAGGAAGCTGCAATCCTTCTGTGTATGGATGCCTCAAGACGTCCCATCAGCTGTGATGTGATCGGGACAGGCGCGGTCAGTGCAAGTGAGGTCAGTGTGCAGAAGATCAATGCGCTTGCAGTGCGCCATCGTGCAGCGGCAACTGTTCTGGCGCACAACCATCCGCGCGGCTCGGCGACGCCGTCCCAGCAGGATATCGAAACCACCATACAGCTGCGTGCACTGCTTTCAGGCGTTGGAGTGGAACTCATCGAACATCTGATTTTTGGAGAGCATGACTTTGTTTCGCTGGCAGAAAGCGGCTTTTTGGGGTGATCTCATTTTTTCAAACAGGAGGAACTTGTGATGCCAAAATTTGAGATAGTCAGCGCATATAAAATGGCTGGCGATCAGCCTGCGGCGGTGGAGGCGCTGTCTGCCGGTATTGAGAATGGACTGACGGAACAGACGCTGCTCGGCGTAACGGGTTCAGGAAAAACCTTTACCATGGCAAACATCATTGAGCGGACGCAGCGTCCCACGCTGGTGCTTGCGCATAATAAGACCTTGGCGGCGCAGCTCTGCTCTGAGCTGCGTGAGTTTTTCCCGCATAACGCAGTCGAATTCTTTGTCTCATATTATGATTATTATCAGCCCGAGGCATACATCGCCTCTACGGATACCTATATCGAAAAGGATTCCGCAATCAATGAGGAGATCGACCGCCTGCGCCACTCGGCGACCAGTGCGCTGTTCGAGCGCGAGGATGTTATCATTGTGGCATCTGTTTCTTGCATTTATTCTCTGGGTGACCCGATCGACTACAAAAACATGGTCATCTCCCTGCGTCCCGGTATGGAAAAAAATCGTGACGACCTCCTGCGTAAACTCATTGAAATTCAATACGAACGCAATGATATTGCATTTGAGCGCAACCGTTTTCGGGTGCGCGGCGATGTCGTGGAGATCTGGCCTGCGTATGCAGAAAATATGGCGTTCCGTGTGGAATTTTTTGGGGACGAGATCGACCGATTGTGTGAGATCAATCCGCTCACAGGAACGCCGACGCGTGACGTACAGCATGTTGCGATCTATCCGGCAAGCCACTATGTCACAACGCGTGAGAAGATGCAGCGCGCCATTGGGCAGCTGGAGCAGGAATTGGACGAGCGGGTGCGCTGGTTTGAGCAAAACGGCAAGTTCGTAGAAGCGCAGCGCATTGCACAGCGCACCAAGTATGATATCGAAATGATGCAGGAGATCGGATTTTGCAGCGGCATCGAAAACTATTCGCGCGTGATCTCGGGCAGAGAGCCGGGATCGGCACCGTGTACGCTCATTGACTATTTCCCAAAGGATTTCCTGCTGATTATAGATGAAAGTCATGTAACACTGCCGCAGGTACGCGCCATGTATCATGGAGACTTTGCACGCAAGACAAGTCTGATTGAAAATGGATTCCGTCTGCCGTCTGCGCTGGATAACCGACCTTTGAATTTCGAGGAGTTCAATGAGCGGATCAATCAGGTGATCTATGTATCAGCAACGCCGGGCGAGTATGAAAAGGAGCGTTCCGGACAGATCGTCGAGCAGGTGATCCGTCCGACAGGGCTGCTCGATCCCATCATTGATGTGCGCCCGGTTGAGGGGCAGATCGATGATCTTTTGGGAGAGATCCATGCCGTGACAGCACGCAAGGAGCGCGTTCTGGTCACGACGCTCACCAAGAAGATGGCAGAGGATCTGACCGATTATCTGGAAAATGCAGGCGTGCGCGTCAGATACCTGCACCATGATGTCAAGACCATTGAGCGCATGGAACTCATCCGCGACTTGCGCTTGGGGCTGTATGATGTGCTCGTAGGCATCAACCTTTTGAGAGAGGGGCTGGATCTGCCCGAAGTATCTCTTGTCGCAATTTTGGATGCAGACAAGGAAGGCTTCCTGCGTTCGGAGACCTCACTCATACAGACCATTGGACGTGCGGCGCGCAATGCGGAAGGGCGCGTTGTCATGTATGCGGATACGATCACAAATTCCATGCGCCGCGCGATGGACGAGACGGCAAGACGTCGGGAAAAGCAGATGGCATTCAACGCGGCGCATGGTATCGTACCCAAAACCATACAGAAGAACGTGCATGAGATCATCGAGATCTCAAGCGAGAGCAAGACACCGAAGAAAAAGCGCATGAGCAAAACGGAGCGCAATGCAGAGATCGCACGCTTGACCCGACAGATGAAGGAGGCGGCAAAGCTGTTGGAATTCGAGCTTGCGGCAGAGCTGCGTGACCAGATCCAGACTCTGCAAAAAGATATGTGAGAATGGACGCAATGAGAGGATGAGAGAGATGAAACGGATCTATGCAATGTATTGGAGTGCGACTGGTACAACCCAAAAGGTGGTTACGACCATTGCACAGACACTCGGACAGCTTGCAGGACTGCCCTGCGAAACGGTGGATTTCACGCTGCCCAAAGCGCGGCAGTCTGCGCCTCGCTTTTCCGCGCACGATCTCGTGATTTTTGGCACGCCTGTCTATGCCGGACGCGTACCCAATCTTCTGGTGAAGTATTTGGAAACGATCGAGGGCGGCGGCGCAGGTGCGGTTCCGGTGGTGCTGTTTGGCAATCGGAATTTTGATGATGCCCTCATAGAACTGCGGAATATTCTGGAAACAGACGGCTTCCATACCATTGCAGGGGCGGCATTTGTGGGAGAGCATGCATTCTCGAAAACCTTGGGCGCAGGGCGTCCGGATGCCGATGATTTGCAGGAAGCACGCGCATTTGCACAGGCACTATGGCAAAAAATACAGGATGAAACCTGTCATACCCCTGCACGCGTTGCAGGGAACGATCCGGTCGCGCCCTATTATACGCCGCGTGATCGGGCAGGAAACCCTATCAATATCCTCAAGGTAAAGCCAAAGACCCATGCAGAACTGTGCGATGCTTGCGGACTGTGCGTGCGCGTCTGTCCGATGGGTTCGATCGATCCCAAAGATCCCACACTGGTTTCGGGCATTTGCGTCAAATGCTGTGCCTGTGTAAAAAAATGTCCAACTGGGGCAAAATACTATGATGATGCAGGATATCTATATCATAAGGAAGAACTGGAGCTTGCATACGAACGGCGCGCGAGCAATGCAGTATTCCTTTGAGTTCAGAGCTTTTAGAAAGGCATATTATGCAAGATCAAATTTATATCAAGGGTGCGAGAGAACATAACCTGAAAAATGTCGATCTCGCGATTCCACGCGACCAGCTGGTGGTATTCACGGGGCTGTCTGGTTCGGGTAAGTCCTCTCTGGCATTCGACACCATTTATGCAGAGGGGCAGCGGCGGTATGTTGAGTCGCTTTCCTCCTATGCGCGGCAGTTTTTGGGACAGATGGAAAAGCCGGATGTCGATTATATCGAGGGGCTTTCTCCGGCAATTTCCATCGACCAGAAAACGACTTCAAAAAATCCGCGTTCCACTGTGGGAACGGTGACGGAGATCTATGACTATCTGCGTCTTTTATGGGCGCGGATCGGTACACCACATTGTCCGAAATGCGGAAAGGAGATCCGGCAGCAGACCATTGACCAAATCATAGATCAGCTGATGGGTCTGCCGGAAGGTACAAAGATGCAAGTGCTTGCGCCTGTAGTGCGCCAGCGCAAGGGTGAGCATGTCAAGGTGCTGAAGGATGCACAGAAATCCGGCTATGTGCGCGTGCGTGTGGACGGAAGTTTGTATGATCTGTCCGAAGAGATCAAGCTGGAAAAGAACAAGAAACACTCCATTGAGATCGTAGTGGATCGCATCGTGATCCGCGCCGATGCGCGTTCTCGCCTGACCGATTCTGTGGAGACGGCTTCCGCGCTTTCCGGTGGTTTGGTGCTTGTCGATGTGATCGGTGGCGAGGTGCTCACGTTTTCGCAGAATTATGCGTGTGAGGACTGCGGCATTTCCATTGAGGAACTGACACCGCGTATGTTCTCGTTCAACAATCCCTATGGTGCGTGTCCAACCTGCACTGGCTTGGGTATTCGGATGAAGATCGACCCTGACCGTGTGATCCCAAACCGCATGTTGTCCATTGCAGGCGGTGCGATTCGTGCGTCGGGCTGGTCGAATGCAGAAGCAGGCAGCATTTCGCGGATGTACTATGATGCATTGGGGGAGAAGTTCGGCTTTACGCTGGATACGCCCCTCTGTGACTTCTCCGACGAGGCGTTGGATGCGCTGTTGTACGGAACCAAGGGTGAGCCGCTGACGCTCAAGGTCAAGCGGTTTTCGGGCGGTACGATGAGCCAGCCGTTCGAGGGTATCATCAACAACTTAGAGCGGCGATACCATGAGACGAATAGTGACTATATGCGTGCGGAGATCGAGGACTGCATGAGTGAGATCCCCTGTCCGGACTGTCATGGCGACCGTCTGAAAAAGGAGATCTTGGCCGTTACGGTGGGCGGTATGAATATTGCGGACTACTGCGCCCTGTCGATCACCAAAGCATTGGATTTTATGCACAAGCTGGAACTGAATGAAATGCAGCATAAGATCGGTGATCGTGTCATTCGTGAAATCGTGGACAGACTGGGATTTTTGCAGTCGGTGGGATTGGAGTATCTCACGCTGTCCCGTTCGGCAGGGACGCTGTCCGGCGGAGAAAGTCAGCGTATCCGCCTTGCAACGCAGATCGGTTCCTCCCTCATGGGTGTGCTGTATATTCTGGACGAACCGTCGATCGGGCTGCACCAGCGCGACAATGACAAGTTGCTGGAAACCTTGAAGCATCTGCGTGATATCGGAAATACGCTCATTGTCGTGGAGCATGACGAAGATACCATGTATGCCGCCGATCATATCGTGGATATCGGGCCAGGCGCAGGCGTACACGGTGGTGAGATCATCTTTCAGGGCACGGTCGAGGAAATGCTCCAAGATGACAAGTCGATTACAGGTGCCTATCTGTCCGGACGGCGGTTTATCCCTGTACCGGAAATCCGGCGCAAGGGGAGTGGCAAATGGCTGACCGTGCGCGGCGCGGCGGTGCATAATCTGAAGCATACTGATTTTGCCATCCCGCTTGGCACGCTGACCTGTGTAACTGGTGTATCCGGCTCGGGCAAGTCCTCGTTTGTCAATGAGATCCTTTATAAAAAGCTGGCATCTGAACTCAATGGCGCAAAAACGCGGGCAGGCGCGTTTGACAGCATCGAGGGCATGGAATATCTCGACAAGGTCATCGATATCGACCAGTCCCCCATCGGACGCACCCCACGTTCCAATCCTGCAACATACACCGGTGTGTTTAACGATATCCGTGAGCTGTTTGCATCAACACAGGATGCAAAGCTGCGCGGATATGGACCAGGACGCTTTTCCTTCAATGTCAAGGGCGGTCGCTGTGAGGCGTGTACAGGCGACGGTCTCATCAAGATCGAGATGCACTTCCTGCCCGATATCTATGTACCCTGTGACGTGTGCAAGGGCAAGCGATATAACAAAGAAACGCTGGAGGTACGGTATAAGGGCAAAAATATCTACGAAGTGCTGGATATGACCGTAGACGAAGCACTGATCTTCTTTGAGAATGTGCCCAAGATCGCACGGAAGATGCAGACCCTACAGGATGTCGGTCTGGGATATATCAAGCTGGGGCAGTCCTCGACCACACTTTCCGGCGGTGAGGCACAGCGTGCCAAGCTCGCGACCGAGCTTTCCAAGCGCGGAACGGGCAAGACCATTTATATTTTGGACGAACCAACAACAGGTCTGCATGTTGCAGATGTTCACAGGCTTGTGGATGTGCTGCAAAAGTTGGTAGATACTGGAAATACCGTTGTTGTGATCGAACACAATCTGGATGTCATCAAGACAGCGGACTATATCATCGATCTGGGGCCGGAGGGCGGCGACGGCGGCGGAACGGTCGTTGTTTCGGGTACACCGGAGGAAGTTGCGGCGTGTGAAACTTCATATACAGGAAAGTATCTGAAAAAGGTACTGGAACGGGCGCAAAGGCTGCAAGGCGAATAAGGAATCAGGACCCATTCTTCAGGATAGAGTGGGTCTTTGTTTTTGTGTCGGACAAAAGAAATGCTCTCTGGTATGTTGAGATTTCGCGCGTTTTCTGCTATGATAAGTCTGAATAAAAATACTTTGAGGGAGTTACCATGAAAATGAAACGATGGGTGACCACTGCGCCCGATTTGGACAAGATACGGTCACTGGCACATAGCTGTCGGATGACTCCGCTTGCCGCCGCCGCACTCTGCGCACGCGGTATCGATACCCCGGAAAAAGCATACGCATTTCTGGAAACCGATGCAGGACATTTGCACGATCCGTTTTTACTGCCCGATATGGATCGCGCCGTGCGGCTCGTACAAGAGGCGATCGCGCAGGATGCACGGATCGTTGTCTTTGGCGACTACGATGTGGACGGCGTAACCTCGACCTGTGTGATGACCCGTATGCTGCGCTCGATGGGTGCAAATGTGCGGCATTATATTCCCGATCGCCTGAGTGAAGGGTATGGTTTGAGCGTCTCTGCAATGGATCATCTCGCGGCAGAAGGCACAAAACTCATTATTACGGTGGATTCCGGTGTCTCCGCGTTTGAGGAGATCGCGCACGCGCGTGCGCTTGGCATGCAGGTGGTCGTGACCGATCATCATGAATGCCGGGAGGAATTGCCGGATGCAAATGCGGTCGTCAATCCCAAACGCATGGACAGCAAGTATCCGTTCCCGGAGCTTGCAGGCGTGGGTGTTGCATTCAAACTCGCCTCTGCACTCGCCGGAGAGCTGGGACAGCAGGCGGTCTTGGAGCGGTATGCTGATCTGGTTGCACTGGGAACGGTTGCGGATGTCATGGCATTGCGTGGAGAAAACCGCATTATCGTTGCCGCCGGACTGCGCCGCATGGCAGAGACGAGCAACATTGGACTGTCCATGCTGCTGCGTGAATCCGGACAGTATGGCAAAAAGCTGACCGCATCGGTCATCAGCTTTATCCTTGCGCCGCGCATCAATGCGGCAGGCAGGCTGGGGCATGCGGATATGGCAGCAGAGCTGTTCCTGACCGATGATCCCAGACGGGCGCAGTCTCTGGCAGCCGCACTCTGCGAACAGAACAAGCAGCGGCAGGAAGCGGAAAATGAAATTCTCAATCAGGCATTGCAAAGGCTGCGGTATGAATATGATCCCTTGGAGGATCAAATGATTGTACTGGCAGGAGAGAACTGGCATCACGGCGTCATTGGGATCGTTTGCTCCCGCCTGTGTGATCGGTATGCGTGTCCCACGGTACTCATTGCACTGGAGGACGGCGTTGGAAAGGGTTCGGGCCGCTCGGTCAAGGGATTTAATCTGTATGACGCACTCTGTGACAGTGCGCCGCTTTTGGAACGCTTTGGCGGGCATGAACTTGCGGCAGGGCTTACCATTAGGGGAGAGAATATCGCCGCATTCAAAAAACAGATGGCAGACTGGGCAAAAGAACATGTTGATCCAGCTGACCTGATTCCGATCCTGCATATCGACTGTCCGATCGAGCCGGAATTTATCACGGTACACGCCATTGATGGGCTGGATATTTTGGAGCCGTTCGGTATGGGCAACCCACAGCCGATCTTTTCCATGAATGATCTGCTCGTTGAGGAGATCACCCCGATTTCGTCCGACCGTCATGTGCGCCTGATCCTATCCAAGAATGGGACGCAGTACACGGCAATGCTGTTCGGAACGGGACAGGGCGGCTGTGGATTTGCACAGGGAAACTATGTGGATGCCGCATTCTGTCTGGAGATCAATGAGTATCGTGGGCGCAGGAGCGTGCAGCTCGTGATCCGTGATATCAAACTCAGCACCTGTGAGGTGCTCGCCGATCAAAAATTACTGAATCTGTACAATCACTTTATGTCTGATGGTGCGCTGACTGCACGGGAGGCGCGCGTCCTCCTGCCTGATCGCAAGGATCTTGTGGCAGTTTGGCGGCATATCATCAGCCGCAGTGAGGACGGTCGGCTGACCGTACCCGATGGCGCGCTGTCCCGCAGGGTCTCATGGGAGAGCCGTCGGGAAATCAACATCGGCAAGCTGTTTGTTTGCTTGGATGTATTTAGTGAAAGCCAGCTGTTGAGCTACCATTTTCGAGAGGGACAGCTCAACATCCTGTTAAAGCATATTGAGGGCAAGGCAGATATTTCAAAGTCTGTTGTCCTCAAAACCCTACAGTCCATGAGCAGATAGCACAGACATTGTAGAGGTTTGAATTGAGAGCAAAGGAAGTGGCAAGGTTATGAGTGCTCCAATGAAAAATAACATCGATTTTCTGCTCGAATGTGTGCAGGCGCAAAATCCATCCGCTAACCTGAAAAAGATTCGTGCAGCATACGAATGTGCCGCAGCGGCACATGAGGGGCAGAAACGCCGCAATGGAGAACCCTATATCATTCATCCGGTCGCAGTCGCAAAGATCATTGTGGAGATGGGACTGGATACCGATTCCATCTGTGCAGGGCTCCTGCATGACTGTATTGAAGATACGGAATTTGGATATCGTGAGATCGAAAACAAGTTCGGCACATCGGTCGCGGAACTGGTCGATGGCGTGACCCGACTGGGTATGCTCCGCTATTCCAAGGAGCAGGAGCAGTTCGAGGATCTGCGCAAAATGTTTATGGCGATGGCGAAGGATATCCGTGTCATCCTCATCAAGCTGGCAGACCGCCTGCACAATGCGCGTACCTTCCAGTTTTTGCCCGAGCGCAAGCAGCGCGACAAGGCACTGGAAACGATGGAGATCTATGCGCCGATCGCTCACCGTCTGGGTATGAGCCGCATCAAGTGGGAGCTGGAAGATCTGTGTTTGCAGATCCTTGACCCCATTGGCTATCAGGAGATCGTGGACGGACTGGAAAAGGAGTCCGAGCGGTATGAGGAATTCCTCGATCACATCAAGGAACGCATCACCTCCAAGCTGGATGAGGCGCATATCACGCATAGTATTTCCGCGCGTGTCAAGCATATCTATTCCATCTACCGCAAAATGTACGCACAGCATAAGACCATCAATGAAATCTATGATATCTGTGCCGTGCGCGTGATCGTTGAGGACGTGGCGGACTGCTACAATGTACTGGGCTATGTGCATGACCTCTATAAGCCCATTCCCGGACGCTTCAAGGACTACATTTCCACACCAAAGCCCAATGGATATCAGTCTCTGCATACAACAGTCATCGGCCGTGAGGGCATCCCGTTCGAGATCCAGATCCGCACCGGAGAAATGCATAAGATGGCAGAATATGGTGTTGCGGCGCACTGGAAATATAAGCAGGGACTGGATCGCGTGGGCAATGAGGAAGCGTTCTCGTGGATCCGTCAGCTGCTGGAAGCACAGCAGGACACCGAGGCGGAGGACTTTATCAAAGCAATCAAGGTTGAGTTGTTTGCTGATGAAGTATTTGTCTTTACGCCAAAGGGCGATGTCATCAATATGCCGGCAGGTGCAACGCCGATCGATATGGCGTATGCGATCCACTCGGCAGTCGGCAACCGTATGACGGGAGCCAAGGTCAATGGACGTATCGTGCAGATCGACAGTCACCTCAAAAACGGCGATATCGTCGAGATCCTGACAAGCAAGGAAACACACGGCCCAAGCCGTGACTGGCTCAAGATCGTGCGCACGACAGAGGCGCGCAACAAGATCAAGCAGTGGTTCAAGAAGGAATGCCGTGAAGAAAATATCATCAAGGGCAAGGAGGATCTGGATCGAGAGCTGCGCGCAAACCTGCTCTATAATGGCTTCTATGAAAATGAAGAAGTGATACAGAATACGCTCAACAAGTTCAGCTTCCAGAACATCGATGAGATGTATGCGGCGATCGGATATGGCGGTATCACCATCACCAAGGTCATCAACAAGGTCAAGGATGAGGTGGGGCGCATCCGCCGCGCGGCAGAACGGGCAGAAAAGACCGAGCAGATGCTGGCACAGCCGCAGCCCGAAAAAAAGAGCCGCCGCAGTCAGTCGGGTGTCATCGTCGAGGGGATTGACAACTGTCTTGTCAAATTTGCACGCTGCTGTACGCCGATCCCGGGCGATGATATCATTGGCTTTATTACGCGCGGCTATGGCGTATCCATTCACAGACGGGACTGCGTGAATGTGCGCATCAATGAGGAAGACAAGGATCGCAGCCGATGGGTCAACTGCTGGTGGGACGAGGATCTGATCGAGCGCAACAATAAATTTTCCACCGCGCTTCAGATCTCCACACGCAGCCGCACGGGGATTCTGGCAGAGGTCATGGTTCTGTTGGCACAGACCAAGGTCAATGTGCGCGACCTCAGTGCAAGGGATCTTGAGGATGGCTATGGTGTCATCAATGTGGTGATCGATGTGACGGGTGTGCGTCAGCTCAAGCACATTATGACACGGCTTAAAAATACAAAGGGCGTTCTGGATGTTGCACGCATTTCCAACGATGCCGCCCATTGAGAAAAGGAAGATGATATGCGAGTTTTGATCCAGCGAGCCAAAAATGCTGCAGTGACCATTGATGGCACGGTCAAAGGACAGATTTCTCACGGTCTTGTGATCCTGCTTGGCGTATGCGAGGGGGATACCGTACAGGATGCGGATTATCTGGCAGATAAGTGTGTGGGACTGCGGATTTTTACCGATGAAAATGATAAAATGAATCGATCCTGTGCCGATGTGGGCGGAGAACTGCTGATCGTTTCGCAATTCACGCTGTACGGCGATTGCAGGAAAGGCAAGCGTCCCAGCTTCGTGCGTGCCGCGCGTCCGGAAACGGCGATCCCACTCTATGAGCATTTTATCGAGCGGTGCAGGGCGAGTGGGCTGCCCGTTGCAACGGGTACGTTTGGCGCGGACATGCAGGTGTCGCTGACCAATGATGGTCCCGTGACGATCTGGATGGATACCGCAGAAATGCGCCCACAATAAAAGGAGAACCGAAGAATGAAGATTTTACAGCTGCGTGTCGGTATGGTCGGCACAAATTGTTATATCGTATTTGATGAAGAAAGCAAGATCGGTGCCGTGATCGATCCGGGCGACAATGCCAAGGAGATCGTGCAGGCGGCAGAGCGAGAAGGCGTAAAGCTTGCATGGGTGCTTCTGACCCACGGACACTTTGACCACATCCTTGCCGTACATGGGGTACAGCAGGCGACTGGTGCAAAACTCGCCATTCACAAGGACGATCTGTGGATGCTCCAGCCAGAAAAGCTGGCAAAGTCCTTGCACTCGTTTGGACTGGCTCATGCAGGCTATGAGACACTGGTGCCGGATATGCTTGCGGAGGAGGGCACAGAGATCGCGATCGGAGGTCTGATGGCGACCTATCTGCATACACCAGGACATACGCCGGGGTCGAGCTGTATCCGTGTAAACGATGTCCTGTTTACGGGAGATACCCTGTTCCGGCATGAGTGCGGACGCTGTGACCTTGAGGGCGGCGATTTTCCGACCATGCTGCGCTCGCTCAAGCGTCTGAGCGAGATCCCGGAAAACCTGCATGTACTGCCCGGGCATGAGGAGGCATCGACTCTGGATGAGGAACGGCGTATGAATCCCTATATCCGTCAGGCGGTTGGAAGATGAATTATACACTGATCGGGCATGATCTCAAGCATGCGGCAGAGGAAATGCTGCTCCAGCTCTTGCCCACCGCGCTGCTCACCAGACAGGAGGACGATGGTCAGGAAGACTTTTGCTGTTCCATGCTGCAAGAGGATGTCAATACCGTTACCGTTACGACGGAAACACGTCTTTCCGGTGTGACACGCACGAGTACGCGTACAGGTGATATTGCAGGACAGGATGAAATGGCGCGTAAGCGCATCGACTCAGAACTGGTAAAGCTCGGGATCTATGATACCGTGGCACCCAGTTTGGAAACACCGCCTGCGTGGGGTGCTCTGACAGGGGTGCGTCCGGCAAAGCTCGTGCGTTCCCTTCTGGAACGCGGCATGACGCGCGGCGCGGTGGCAGACCGATTCCGCACACGTTATTTTGTTTCGCCCGAGCGCACGGCACTTGCGGTGCGCTGTGCAGCGTATGCACAGCAGGCGGTGGATGGCCTAAAAGCAGATGAGGTCTCCCTGTATTTAGGGATCCCGTTCTGTCCGTCGCGCTGCTCCTACTGCTCGTTTGTATCCAGTTCCGTTGAACGCGCGGCGAATCTGATCGAGCCCTATCTGGATGCCCTGTGTGACGAAGTCTGGGCAACCGGTACGCTGCTGAAAGAACTGGGTAAAAAAGTGACTTCGGTCTATATCGGCGGCGGCACGCCTACAACGCTTTCCGCTGACCAATTGGCAAGGCTGATGGAAACGACGGCAAACGCGATGGATTTTTCTGCGCTGCGTGAATATACTGTAGAAGCAGGCCGACCCGATACCATTACGCCGGAAAAACTGAAAGCCATTCGCGCAGGCGGCGCAGATCGTGTGTCCATCAATCCGCAGACCATGAACGATGCCGTTCTGGCACGGATCGGGCGCAGGCACAGCGCAGAGGATGTGGTGCGTGCCTATGAAGCGGCGCGAGCACTTGATTTTTCGGTCATCAATATGGATACCATCGCAGGACTTGAGGGGGATACACCGGACTCCTTCGCCCAGACGATCGAGCGGCTGCTGGCACTTGCACCGGAAAACATTACAGTGCATACGCTTGCCATCAAGCGCGGCGCGGATCTGTCCGACCGCGCAGCCAATGCTGCCCAGCATGACAGTGTGGCAAGGATGCTGGATTTCGTGCAGGAACGGCTGCCAAGACAGGGCTATGGACCATATTATCTGTATCGGCAGAAGTTTTCGGCAGGCGGCTTTGAAAATATCGGCTGGTGCAAGCCGGGAACCGAGAGCTTTTATAACATTGCCATGATGGAGGAGATCCAGACGATCCTTTCCTGCGGCGCAGGCGGTGTATCCAAACGGGTCGAGCCGGAAAGCGGCAGGATCACACGCTTCAATGCGCCTAAGTATCCCAAAGAGTACATGGGAGCAGGCGAGCGGATCGATGCTGGAAAGCGTAAGTTACTTCATGAGAAGGGGGTAAACCATGCGGAAGACCTATGATCTGGATACGATCAACACACGCGCAAAGCTAGATCCCAAGGGGTTTATTGAAGAAAGTGAGGCTGCATATCTGGGGCAGATTGACGATACTGCGGAGCTTTTGGCGGAACGCTTGACTGAGCGGCCGATTCTGCTGCTCAATGGACCGTCCTCGGCAGGAAAAACTACGACGGCAGATCGCCTGTGCCGCGCGATCGAGCGGCAGGGCATCCGCAGCCGCCGGATCTCGATGGATGACTACTATCTGACACGGGACAGCTATTCCATGCCGTATGACGAAGAAAACGATGTGGTAGATCTGGAATCTCCGCTGTGCATGGATCTGGAACTTCTGGGTGAGCATCTGCGCAAGCTGTCAAGGGGAGAAGAGATCCTTGTGCCGCACTTTGATTTTCAGAGCGGACAGCAGACGGAGAATGTGACACCGATGCGGCTCGGGAAGGATGAAATCGTCATTATCGAGGGCATCCATTCCCTCAATGATGTCATCACGGGTGGATTGGGCGAACTTGCAAGCTGTGTGTACCTCTCGCTCGAAGCGCAGGTCACCTATGCAGGCGGACGGTTCACACCGGAGGTGCTGCGCTTTGCACGCCGTGCGCTGCGTGATTCCAAGTTCCGCAATGCATCCGTTGTGGATACCATTCGGCAGTGGCTTTCTGTGCGCCGCGGTGAGCGGCTGTATATTGCTCCCTATCGGCATTATGCAGAGTTTATCATCGACACATATCTGCCTTATGAGAGCAATATCCTATATCCGGCTCTGCGTGAGACGCTGGATACCCATGCGGAAGCACTGGCAAAGGCCGATCTGCTGGAGGCACGCCGTGCAGCAGATTCGTTCGAACCCATCGTATATGAACCGTATATCCCTGAGGCTTCGGTCTTGCATGAGTTTATCGGATAAATAACAGCGGCAGGCACAAAGAGCCTGCGAAAGGAGAAGTCTAAAAAATGGATAACAATGTTTCGATGATTTTGGAAAAGATCAAGGTGGTTGCGGAGCAGACACGCACGGCGACCGTGCGCGCCGCCGACCGTGCTGGCCGAAAGGCGAATGAAATGGCACAGGCGACCCGACTCAATCTGCAAATTTTTGACCGCAATACCGAATGTGAAGTGCTCTATAAGGAGATCGGTAAAGTCATCTATGACATCCATCAGGGTGCGGAAACCAAGGAAGATGCCATTGAAGACAAACTGCTTGCTCTCGATGCCCTGCATGCGGAGCTGGACGCTTTGCGCACCGAGCTGGGATCGCTCAAGACCGTGTGCAATTGTCCGCACTGCGGCAGACAGTGCAGCCGAGAGGATGCCTATTGTGCCGGCTGCGGCAATCCGTTGTAAGATTTAAAATTTTATTTGGAAAGGGTGTGCAAATTTGCCGCAGCAAAGTAAAAAGCAGACATTCTTACAGGGCGCGATCATCCTTCTGGTCGCAAACCTGATGGTCAAGATCATTGGTGCGCTCTTCAAGATCCCACTCCAGCACTTACTGCTGGATGAGGGGATGGGCGTATTCAATGTTGCATATCAGTTTTATACCGCAATGTTCGTCATTTCGACAGCCGGTGTTCCGGTTGCACTCTCCAAGATGGTATCCGAATCCTATACCTTGGGGCGCAATAAGGAGATCCGCTCCGTCATTCGCATTGCCGGACTGGTATTTATCACACTGGGCGGACTGTGTTCCGCATTTCTGTATTTCGGCGCAGGATGGATCGGTGACGTGATTCAGAATCCGGCGGCAGTGCTGCCGATGAAGGCGGTTGCGCCGTCGGTATTCTTCGTCTCCTGCATTTCCATCGTGCGTGGCTATTATCAGGGCAAATCCAATATGATGCCGACCGCCATGAGTCAGCTGGTGGAAGCACTTGGCAAGCTGTTTCTGGGCTTGGGATTCGCCGCCTTTGGCATGTACAAGAACGTTACGGTAGAGGTATGCACCGCGCTTGCGATCCTGGGCATCACGATCGGCGAGGGGATTGCCGCGATCGGTATCTGGGTGTATTACCTGCGTGATCCAGCACGTCATGCGCGCGGTAGGAGTGCGGAATACCGCGGTAGTAAAAAGCTGGTGCATAACCTGCTGTGGCTGGTCATTCCGATCACGCTCACAAACTCGGTAACCAGTTTGACGACGCTGGTGGATACCACAATGGTCGTCTCACGTCTTCAGTCGATCGGCTACTCTCTCTCGGAGGCAAATGAGCTGTTTGGCATGTACAATGGCAAGGCGTTTACCATGTACAACCTGCCGCAGACGCTGATCGTAGCACTATCCATCTCCATTGTTCCGGCGATCGCAGGGGCAATGGCACAGAACAATCATGGTCTGACCGCCAAAAATCTGGGCAGTGCCATGCGGATCGCTATGCTGATCGCTCTGCCTGCCGGAACGGGATATTTTATCCTGTCCGGACCTATTATCGATATGCTGTTTGCAGGTGACCCGAATGTTGGCGCGGCTTGCCTGCGTGTGCTGGCATTTGCGATCCCGTTCGTTGCGCTCGTCAGCCTGACCAATGCTGTCTTGCAGGCGGCAGGACGGGTGCGCGTGCCGGTCATTTCCATGCTGATCGGCGGCGTGATCAAAGTTATCGTAAACTATATGCTGGTCGGTATGCCGCGTGTGAATATCTATGGTGCACCGTTTGGTACATTGGTTTGTTATGCGTTCATTACGGCCGTGAACCTCATCGTACTGCGCAGGTATGTGCAGCTGCCCAGCCTTGATAAGCTGCTGATCCGTCCGATGGCGGCTTGCCTTGGCATGGGTGCAGGAGCGTATATTACCTACAAGCTGGTTTCCGGCTTGCTGGGCAATACCGCAGGCGTTGCGCTGGCGATCTGCGTGGCAGGTGCTTTGTACCTCGTGCTGCTGCTTGCGCTGGGAGCACTGGAAAAGGATGATGTGCTGATGATGCCGAAGGGAGAAAAACTCGTGCGTCTTCTGCACCTCAAGTAATGGAAACTTACGGAAAAGGAAATATCATGGTTGATTTTACATGCAAAGAAAAATATACCTATGAGGATCTGCTGGAGATCATGCGTATCCTGCGCAGTCCGGAGGGCTGCGTATGGGATCGCGAGCAGGATCATAAGTCTATCCGCCGCAGTTTTATTGAGGAGACCTATGAGGCGGTAGAGGCGATCGATAACGAGGATCCGGTGCTGCTTCAGGAGGAACTTGGAGATGTTCTGCTTCAGGTGGTGTTCCATGCCCAGATCGAAGCGGAAGCACAGCGATTCACGATGGATGAGGTGGTGGACGGCATCTGTAAGAAGATGGTATATCGTCACCCACATGTGTTTGGCGATGTGGAGGTCAAAAACTCGGAGGATGTGCTGACCAACTGGGATGCCCTCAAGCAGAAAGAAAAGAACCAGAGCTCGGTCGCGGATACGCTGGAGAGTGTGGCACGCAGTCTGCCCAGTCTCATTCGCGCAGAAAAGGTGCAGCATAAGGCTTCCAAGGTCGGTTTTGACTGGGACGGCATCGAGGGGGCACTGGGCAAGGTGCGCGAGGAGACTGAGGAGGTCGCTCGCGCAGCGGCAGGGGACGGCGATCCGGAGGAGGAACTGGGCGATCTGCTGTTTGCAGCGGTCAACGTGGCAAGATTCTTGCATACCGATCCGGAGCAGGCACTGCAAACGGCGACGGACAAGTTTATGCGCCGCTTTGCACAGGTCGAGCAGGCAGCACTGGCAGAGGGAAAACAGCTGTCTGACATGAGTCTTGCGGAAATGGATGCCCTATGGGATAAGGTCAAGGCGAAAGAGCATGAGGCAGCACAGCATGAATAAGCCGGAGCTCATTACACAGATAGCGGAGCGCACGGGCATGACCAAAAAGGACACGGAAAAGATGCTCAATGCAATGCTGGAAACACTCTCAGATACGCTTGCACAAGGGGAGAAGATCAATCTGCCCGGATTTGGTGCGTTTGAAACGCGCGTGCGTGCGGCGCGTACCTGCCGCAATATCCATACAGGAGAGCCGATCGAAGTGCGAGAGGCCCATACCCCTGTATTCAAACCAGCAAAATCACTCAAGGAGCGAATAGAACAATGCGTTTAGACAAATTTTTAAAGGTTTCGCGCCTCATCAAGCGTCGAACAGTTGCAAATGATGCCTGCGATGGCGAGCGTATCGTCGTCAACGGCAGACAGGCCAAGGCCTCCTATCAGGTCAAGGTGGGTGACGTGATCGAGATCGCATTCGGTCAGCGTACCATGAAAGTGGAAGTACTGAATGTTGCGGAACATGTAAAAAAAGACGATGCAGCCGCGCTGTATCGCGAGATCCTGTAAAAACATCCCGATGGCAGAGGTTTGTGCTGCTGTCGGGATTTTGTTTGCATAAGGGTACGGGTGCGCACATAAAGTGAAAGCAAAAGGAGGAATCGTGAATGCCTCATGATGAACGTACCCTGCCGCATGCGCTGACACTCACGGGCCGCAATGCGCTTGCGGTGTCGGGGGTAACAGATGTATCAGCCTTTGACGAAACAACGATCGCCATGGAGACCAGCATGGGCACGCTGACCGTGCGGGGAGAAAACCTGCATGTGGAGAAGCTGACACTCGATCAGGGCGAACTGACGCTTACTGGGCAGATCCAGTCGATGGAGTATGATGATGACGTTGCAGGGCAGGGCGGATTTTTCAGCCGCCTGTTTCGATGATCGCCCTCTATCCGCCGCCGACCCTGATGACGCACTATTTCTTGCAGACGATTTTGATCGGCTTTTGCCTCGGATTGTTTTACGACATCCTGACAGGAATTGGGGCAGCATGCCATCTGCGCCGCGCGGCGGTCTACGCGATTGATGCCGTATTTTGGGTCGCGATCCTAATGACCTATTTTGTCTTTACCGTAACTGCCGCAGGTGGACAGATACGCGGCTTTATGCTTGCCGGTATGGGGGGCGGGATCGTATTTTTTCATATGACATTGGGGTGGCTCATTCAAAAAATCATGGGCTGGATCGTACATGGAATCCTGCGGCTGGGGCGTATGCTTACAGGGATCTTCCGGCGGATTTTTTGTTTTGTAGAGGGCGTATGCGGACGAGTGCAAAAAAAGTTAAAAAAAATATTTAAAAAGACTTCCATTTTTGGCAAAAAGACGCTATAATTACAACATATATCGTTATTTGTGTGCAATAATTGAGGAGGGGATATCGTGCCGCAAAAAAAAAGCAAGCGGAGACAGCCTTCCGAAAAACAGGTCAAAAAGCGCAATCGCGTCATTTTTCGGATCGTATTGATTTGTTTGGCGTTCTATGGCGTCATCTCCATTGTGCAGCTTCAAGATCAGATCACAAAAAAGGAAAATGAAGTCCTGGCGGTGAAAACAAAGATCCAACAGCAGACAGACAACAATGATGCACTACGAGAACAGGTGGAAAAGGGATTGAGCGATGAACAGATCGCGGCGATCGCACGCAAGCAGGGTTATATCATGCCCTCAGAGCGTGTTTTTGCTGATTCTTCCAGCAAATAATGGTGTAATCCCAACGCAGGAAAATGCGAATTTCTCACAATACGGAGGACAAGACAAGAGGGTATGGGTTTGGTTGTAGGAGCAGTTCTGGAAGGAAAAGTCACCGGCATTACCAAGTTCGGTGCATTCGTATCCTTGCCAGAGGGCAAATCGGGTAT
This sequence comes from Butyricicoccus sp., assembly GCA_020025755.1. Taxonomy (GTDB): domain Bacteria; phylum Bacillota; class Clostridia; order Oscillospirales; family Butyricicoccaceae; genus Butyricicoccus. The sequence continues at coordinate 33,543 of JAHHRO010000004.1, forward strand.
GGTCCACATTTCGGAAGTGGCAAATTCCTTTGTCAGCGACATCAAGGAATTTCTCAAGGAGGGTGATACCGTTCGCGTCAGGGTCATCAATGTAGACGATGCAGGACGGATCAACTTATCCATCAAGCGTGCACAGGAAAACCAGCAGTCTGCTGCACCGGCACGCACGGGCGGCAATGCGGAACGCCGTGCACCGCGTCCACCGCGTACCGGACAGTTCCAAGGCGGCGGACGTGCACCGCAGAGCAAGCAGCCGCGCGACCCGTCTACCATGACATTTGAAGACAAACTGAAAATGTTTATGGCTGACAGCGAGAGCCGCATGGCCGATATCCGTCATAATACAGACCGCAAGAGCGGTTCGCGCCGCCGTAAATAACCGCTGCGCCTCTGTTCTTCCGCGCATTTCGCCAGAGCAAACGCTCTGGCGTTTTTTATCTCCCCAACGGATATGGAAATTTAGAAATGCGCAAAAAAATTGCGCCCAGCAAATGGGGCGCATAGAAATTAGATTGTGGGGATAAAGATATGAACGGTGCACGGTGATCACTTTGATCACCGTCATAATAATAACACCTCATAAAAGTTTTGTCAACAATAAAAAATGTCGTATTTTGAAAGGTTACTGTATGAAAAAAATACTTATTTACAATGCGCACATCATGCCTATGCAGGGAGCGGACATTGTCTGCGGCTTTCTCTGCGCGGAAGAAGGCAGGATCACGGCGATCGGCACCATGGCGGACTGTCCGGCGCGTGAGGGTTTTGAAGTCTGCATCGATGCCGCAGGCGGATTCCTCCTGCCCGGTCTCATCGATGCCCATACCCATCTGGGTCTCTATGAGGATGGAATGGGCTTCGAGGGCGCGGACGGCAATGAGGATACCGATCCGGCAACGCCGCACATGCGTGTCATCGATGGCATCAACCCGATGGAACGTTCCTTTGCGGAGGCGCGTGCAGCTGGTGTGACCTGCTGTGCTGTCAGCCCCGGTTCGGCAAATCCGATCGGCGGACAGATCGCGGTCATCAAAACACAGGGGCACTGGATCGACCGCATGATCGTACAGGAGCCGGCAGCGATCAAGTGGGCACTGGGAGAAAATCCCAAGTCGGTCTATCATGATAAGGATGAGACGCCGGTGACTCGCATGGCAACCGCAGCGATCCTGCGTGAGACACTCAAAAAAGGGCAGGAGTATGCGGCGCACTGTCAGAAGGCGGAAGAGAATCCGGAGGAGGACGCGCCGGATTTTGAAATGAAGTATGATGCCCTGCGTCCGCTCCTCAGTCGTGAGATCCCTGCACATATCCATGCCCATCGTGCGGACGATATTTTTACCGGACTGCGGATCTGCAAAGAATTTGGACTGCGTCCGGTCATCGTACATGGAACAGGGGCGCATACCATCGCACAGGATCTGGTAGAGCTGGACGTTCCCGTACTGAGTGGTCCATTCCTGACCGACCGCTCCAAGCCCGAGCTGCGTGATCTGACCGAGCGTGCCCCAGGGCTGCTGTCCAAGGCAGGGGTCAAGGTCGCGATCACGACCGATCATCCGGAGACACCAGTCAAATATCTCATGCACTGTGCGGCAGTCGCGGCGGAGCAGGGCATGGATGAGCAGGAGGCCTTGCGTGCGATCACGCGATATCCGGCAGAGATCCTTGGATTGGGTGACCGGATCGGAAGCCTGCGCGTGGGCATGGATGCCGATTTTGTCCTGTTCTCAGGGCATCCGTTTGCTTTCCGCAGTCATCCGCTCGTAACGGTATGTGAGGGTCAGGTCGTGTTTGAAGCACAGGAGGAAATGGAATGAGAGAGATCCATGTAAGCGAAGTGACGGCACTCGTGCGCCGTCTGTGTATGGAGGCAAACTATAATTTGCCGGAGGATATCCGTGCGTCTTTCGTGCGCGGACGGGAACAGGAAGCGTCGCCGCTGGGACAGACCATATTTGAGGAGATGATCCACAACTGTGAACTCGCCTGCACGGAGCAAGTCCCCATCTGTCAGGATACGGGTACGGCGGTCATCTTTGCTGAGATCGGACAAGAGGTACATCTGGTTGGGGGTGCATTTGAGGATGCGGTCAATGAAGGCGTGCGGCAGGGGTATCAGGACGGGTATCTGCGCAAGTCCATCGTGCGCGATCCCCTGCGCCGCGTCAATACGGATGACAATACACCCGCAGTACTCCATACCAAGCTGGTCGAGGGCGATACCGTGCGTATCATCGTCGCGCCCAAGGGCGGCGGCAGTGAGAACATGAGTGTGCTCAAGATGTTCACGCCAGCGGCAACCAGAGAACAGATCATCGCGTATATTGCGGATACCGTAATTCATGCAGGCTCCAATCCCTGTCCACCGGTCATTATTGGCGTGGGACTGGGCGGCACGGCAGATAAGGCGTGTACGCTCGCAAAGGAGGCGTTGCTGCGTTCCGTGGATACCGAGAACAGCGATCCGTTTTATGCGGAGATGGAGCGCGAGATCGTAGATCTCGTCAACCGTTCCGGTGTGGGACCGCAGGGACTGGGCGGCACGGTAACGGCACTATCCTGCGCCATCGAGCCATATCCGACGCACATTGCAAGCCTGCCCTGTGCGGTCTCCATCGGCTGCCATATCACACGCCATGCAGAGGGCATCCTGTAAACGGTTCGGACACGGGCAGGGAGTTATGACGAAACTGTGAATTTTATATATTTTTCATAAAATGCTTGTATTACAACGACAGCAGCAGTATAATATGTACAAGCAATTCCCTTATAATTGCATAAGATTTTGGGGACGTATAGACCCTGATAGGAGATGATGTTATGAAGTTCACCATCGTCGAAAGGAAAACAAAAATTTCCGATGACCTCCGTGATTACGCCATGAAAAAGGTGGAAAAACTCGATCGCTATTTCAATACCGATTCCGAGTCCATCCTCACCTTCTCTGAACTGAAGGGACAGCAGACCGTTGAGTTGACTGTCAAGCAGGGAGCACTTGTTGTACGGGCGGAGGAAACGACGACCGATATGTTTGCATCGGTGGATGGTGCGATTAACCGCATCGAGCGTCAGATCCGCAAAAATAAAACACGCCTTGAAAAGCGTCTGCGGCAGGGTGCTTTTGAAAAACTGGCATCTCATGCAGCAGAACTTGAAGAGCCCTATGAAGTGGTACGTCATAAACACTTCGAGGTCGAGGCGATGAACGTCGAGGAAGCCATCCTACAGATGAACCTGCTCGATCACCATTTCTTCTTCTTTAAAAATGCAGATTCGGGCGATCGGTATTCCGTACTTTATAAGCGCGCAAGCGGCGGCTATGGTCTGATCGAGAGTGATTGACACAGGTTTTGTCATCGGCTTGACACTTGTGTGTGAGGCGAAAACGTGATATAATAAGCGGGCGAGCGGAGATCCTTTCCGCCGCCCGTTTTTCATTGATTTCCAAATGCAAAATTGAGATATACGCAAAGGAGAGAACAGTATGCTGGAAACTGCAGCATTGTTGTTGGCCTTGAGCGTTGGCACAAACGCCGCGCCAGCTGTACCCACCGAAACTCCACACCCGATCGTGGAGACCGTGACCGAGATCACGGAGGGGCTTGTTCCGTATGAAGCACCGGAGCTGGAACCTGAACTCCCACAGCCGGAACCACCCAAGCCCGAACCGCCGAAACCCGAACCGCCCAAGCCGGAAAACCCCAAGCCGACACAGCCAAAGCCACCGGCTGAAAAGCCATGGGTCAATCCCTATGGGCAGACGCTTGCGACCTGCACCACATCGTTTGCAAGGAGCAGCAGCAACCGCAAGAAGAATATCGAGCTGGCAACCAAGGCGTGCAACGGCTATGTGATCAAGCCGGGAGAGACATTTTCCTTCAATACTGTTGTTGGAAAGCGTACCAAGGAGCGCGGATACAAGGAAGCCGGCGTGTACTCCAATGGTCAGACCGATACGGGCATTGGCGGCGGCATCTGTCAGGTTTCTTCAACGCTGTTCAATGCGGCGTTGGAATCCAATATGACGATCACGGCACGCCGTGCGCACAGCCTGTCTGTCAGCTATCTGCCGAGAGGACGTGACGCAGCCGTTTCATGGGGCGGTCCGGAATTCAAGTTTAAAAATCCGTATAAATTCCCTGTGATGGTCGGTACATATTACGACAAGAGCGGCAAACTCACCATGTCGATTTTAGGTCCAGCCGATGCCAAGATCTCCAAGCCCACCATCAAGGTGACGGAGAAGGGCGGCGTATATACTTTGACGCGCACGGTCGATGGAAAAGTAAATTATACAACAAAAAGCACATACGGCAAACATTGATCGTATGTACCGCAAAACAAAAGCGCGCTTCGATCAGCGCGCTTTTGTAAATGGGTCAGTCGCGTGCATGCATGAGGTATTCTGCACAGCGGCGCATATCCTGTTCCGTGTGAAAGACAACACCGGACTGTGCCATATTTTCCTGCACGTTTTTGGGAAGTGTGCGGAAATAGCGTCCAAGATCGTTGTTCAGTTCACCGTATTCAATTCGCATCTTTCTCACCTCTGCCAGCAGTATAGCCAGCTGGATCTGTGATTATACGCGGCAGATGGAAAATGTGTACAAACAGTAGAGATAAAAGGAGAGTTTTATGGGACTTTGTGATATACAAGATATCAAGGCGATCCTGGGCAGACACGGCTTTCATTTTTCCAAATCGCTCGGACAGAACTTTTTGACGGAGCAATGGGTGCCTGACCAGATCGCGGCATCCTGCGGCGTAGATGCCGATTCCTGCGCGCTCGAGGTCGGACCCGGTATGGGCTGCCTCACGGTTGCGCTGTCCGAACGCGCAAACAAGGTCGTTTCCGTTGAGATCGACCGCACCCTGTTTCCGGTATTGGCGGAGACCCTTGCAGACTGCCCCAATACTGAGGTCGTAGAGGGAGACGTACTCAAGACCGATCTCAAGGCATTGTGCGCAGAAAAGTTTTCGGGGAAGACCGTCTATGCCTGTGCAAATCTGCCATATTATATCACAAGTCCGGCGATCGCTGCCCTGCTCGACAGCGGTGCGTTTGCAGGTGTCACCGTTATGGTGCAGAAGGAGGTAGCGGAACGGATCTGTGCGCCTGTTGGCACAGGGGATTCCTCTGCATTCTCCATCTATATCCAGTACCGCGCAAGGGCAGAGTATCTTTTTGATGTGCCGAGAGATTGCTTTGTGCCGCAGCCAAAGGTAGATTCTGCGGTCATCCGTCTGACCCCACTTGCGGAACCTGCCGTACAGGTCGAGGATGAAAAGTTGTTTTTTGAGATTGTACATGCTGCATTCAATCAGCGCAGAAAGACGCTCGTCAATGCGATGGGGTCAGTGTTCGGCAAGCGGCTTGGTAAGGAACAGCTCACGGAACTTGTCACCGGCTGCGGTCTGGATGCCCGCGTGCGCGGAGAGCGGCTGACACTTGCCGACTATGCCGCGCTGACGGATGCCGTTTCGGCGGCACTGCGAAAGGAATTAGATGCCCAAAAGCAATAAAACGCCAATGATGATAAGTAGGTCAGTATCGACAACAGTACCGTCCGAGAGCAGGAACCAGATCACGCCAAGGGCAATGAGTGTGTTCATATCCAGCTTGATGCCGCTGATCCGATTGGCAAGTAATTGACCGATGCCGCCGCTGTGTGTTTCAGCGGCGGCTGTTTTTTGCGTTTCTATGGGGTCGATATTTTGTGGGAGTGTGTTGGGCTCTGCATTCTCCAGATATTCGTTATACATTTGTTTGACTCTCCTCCTTTGGGGCATTCATCACAGCCGTTGCCATGCGAGCAAGGGATACGAGGCGCATGCCATGGTCGATCTGCTGTGCAATAGTTGTTCCCACAAAGGGCTTCATCGCATTGAGCAGGGCACGCTTTTGTGGGTCTACGGCGTTTTGCCCCTGCTGTGCAATGCGTCCCAGCAGGGGCATGGCGCGCTGCATCAGATCGGCGGAAGGATCATAGTCGATGCTTTGCTGCTGGATGGGGGGGACAGGGGGCAGGGGACCCTGCTGTGTGCCGTCTCCACCGAGCAGGGAGCCGACGGCAGAAAGTGCCTGCTCCAATGCCTTGGGGTCATTCAGCAGTGCGGATAATCCGTTTGTGTCCATTGGGGTTCGTCTCCCTTCGAGGTATGGGGGTCATTGCCCAAGCATGGAGCGCAGACGCGCGGCGAGTGCAGCCCCCTCGGGCGTGCGTAGGATATCCTGCATGGCTTGCCGCGCCGCTGCCTGATCACCGCGTCCGGCAGCCTGTGCCGCCTGCGCGATCCGTGCCCCTGTCTGAGGGCTGATGCTCTGTGAGAGGGATCGCCCCTCGCTCGATTGCAGGAACTGCTGTACGCTGCCAAACCGTGCGTCATTTTGCAGCCCAAGCTGATTTAGGATCTGTTCGAGATCACTCATCTTCGTTTCCTCCTTGCACAAGAACTTTCAATATCAGTGTATGCGCGCAGTGCGGAAAATGTGCAGAAACACTTTACATGTGCTGGAAAATCGTGTATAGTGTAGCGTAGATTCTTAGGACAAGGATAGGAGAGAGCGTATGCGTGTGCTGGTGTGCTCGGACTCCCATGGACGGCTGCTCGATGTCTATGATGCGGTCGAGCGGGAAATGCCGGATGCGGTGATCCATTTGGGTGACCACTATGAAGATGCCTGTGATCTGCGGCACAGTTATCCCGAGCTGCCGATCTATGCAGTGGCTGGAAACAATGACTGGGGCTGTGATGCGGCTTGGAATGCTGTCATCACCTTAGAGGGCATCCGGATCTATATGACGCATGGGCATCAGGAAGGCGTGTCGTTCTTCTCCTGCGGACGCATGGTGGAACGCGCCGAGGCAGAAAACTGCACACTGGCACTGTTTGGACATACGCATATCGTGTATTTACAGCAGCATGGAGCGGTCACGGTGCTCAATCCCGGCTCCATCAGCCTGCCGCGGCAGGGCGTTGCTTCCTACGCGATGCTATCGCTTGCGGCAGGAAAGATCGAGGAGATCATACTGCACGATACCGAAGGGAATCGATGGGATCCGGAAAAGAGACGGAAACAGAAAAGAATAGGGTGGTTTTAACAAGATGCTTTTAGCCATTGACGTGGGGAATACCAATACGGTGTTTGGATTGTATGAGGGGAAAGAATTGCGTGGTTCGTTCCGTATTTCGACCAGTGCTTCCTCCACTTCGGACGAGATCGGTATGATGATCATGCAGTATTATCATTTCCGCGGCTATGACCCAAAGGAGACAACAGCGGTCATCATCGCCTCTGTTGTGCCGCCGGTGATGTATTCACTGACCAATGCAGTTCGTAAATATTTTGCACTCGATCCCGTGATCGTGGGACAGGATGTTGATGTAGGCGTTGAAAACCACTATATCAATCCGCGCGAGGTGGGCATGGATCGTCTGGTCAATGCGGTTTCTGCGATCGAGAAGTATGGTAAGCCGCTTATCATCGTGGATATTGGTACAGCGATCACATTCGATTGCATCGATCAGACGGGGGCTTATGTGGGCGGTGCGATCTTCCCCGGCATCAAGATCGCGATGGAAGCACTGTTTATGAAGGCATCCAAGCTGCCGCGTGTGGATATCGTGCGCACAGAGAAAGCGATCGGCAAGACAACGGTACACTCCATGCAGTCGGGTGCAGTCCGCGGCTATGTAGGCGCATTGACGGGCATTATTTTGGATATGAAGGAAGAACTCGAAGGTGAGGTCAAGGTCGTTGCTACAGGCGGTATGGGTCGCATGATGGCGGAGCATTGTGAACTCATCGATGCGGTCGATCCCGATCTTACGCTGGAAGGCTTGCGCCTGATCTATGAGAAGAATCAGAAGTTCTTTGAGGATCGCAGGTTCACAGTCTGCGGCGTTGTGGAAGCAACGGAAGAAGGATAACAGAGGAGCACAGCCTTTTCATGGCTGTGCTCCTCTCATAAATTGGAAAGAAGTGCAGACCAGTTTGTCAGGGTTTCGTGGGTTTTTGGCTTCCACGCAAGATGTAGTGGGATAGATGGGGAGAAATACAGGATTTTGTAGAAAATAGCGGGAGAGCTGTTGGGGGAATATCCAAAAAAAAGATGTTTCATCGTTTCAGAAACGTATAAAATGACAAAAATGTAAAAAGCGCGTGAATCATTGTTGCATTTCAGGTCAAATATGCAATAATCATATTATAAGAACGGTATCATCTGTGCACGAAGCAGCTGCGCAGAAGGGAACAACCAAGGAGGAAAATAGCATGTTGCTGAATGACGCGATGAATTTAGTAAGCAAGTTTGATCCAGAAGTTGGAGCGATGATCCGCCGAGAGTATGATCGGCAAGTCGGGAATATCGAGCTGATCGCATCAGAGAATATTGTAAGTGAAGCGGTTCTCTGTGCAATGGGATCGGTTTTGACCAATAAATATGCAGAAGGATATCCGAGCAAACGCTACTATGGCGGATGTGAATGCGTGGATGAGGTAGAAAATCTGGCGATCGAGCGCGTATGCAAGCTGTTTGGGGCAAAGTATGCAAATGTACAGCCGCATTCAGGTGCACAGGCCAATATGGCAGTTTATCAGGCACTCTGTAAGCCAGGCGATACCGTACTGGGCATGAGCCTTGACAATGGCGGTCACTTGACCCACGGTTCTCCGGTCAATCAGTCCGGTCTCCTGTACAATATCATCCCGTATGGCGTGGATGAGGAAGGCCGCATCGATTATGAGGCACTGCGTCAGCTGGCGGAAAAGGAAAAGCCGCGTATGATTATTGCAGGTGCGTCTGCATATCCGCGTGCGATCGACTTCGAGAAGTTCTCCAAGATCGCGCGCAGCGTTGGCGCGTATCTGTTCGTTGATATGGCACATATTGCCGGTCTCATTGCGGCAGGTCTGCACCAGAATCCGGTTCCGTATGCAGATGTCGTGACCACGACGACACATAAGACCCTGCGCGGACCGCGCGGCGGTGTTATTCTTACAAACGATGAGGAGATTGCCAAGAAGGTCAATAAGGCGATCTTCCCAGGTACGCAGGGTGGTCCGCTGATGCATGTGATCGCAGCAAAGGCAGTCTGCTTTGGTGAGGCACTCAAGCCGGAGTTCAAGGCATATCAGATCTCGGTGCGCAACAATGCACGGGTACTGGCGGAAGCACTCCAGAAGCAGGGCTTCGATCTGGTATCGGGCGGCACAGACAACCACCTCGCACTGATCGACCTGCGCAAGACAGGCGTGACCGGCAAGGAATTGCAGCGTCGTCTGGACGAAGTCTACATCACTGCAAATAAGAACGCGGTTCCGAACGATCCGCAGGGGCCGTTCATCACTTCGGGTATGCGCGTGGGAACTCCAGCCGTTACCACCCGTGGATTCGGTGAGCCGGAAATGGTGCGCATCGCACAGTTTATCTGGCAGGCAGCAACCGACTTTGACGGCAAGGCAGACGAGATCCGCCGCAGTGTACGGGAAATGGTAGCACAGTTCCCTATTTATGGAGTATAACAAAAACGACCCTTTGGGGGTGTTTGAGACCGTCGAAAAACTTCGACAGCCTCAAGAATACCATAATTCATCAATCCTATACAGCAAGTGGCATTGATTCGGTGAACGTGAGCAAAAGACTGCATCTGATTGGAATAAGATCCTGTTGGGCGCAGTCTTTTTTATAAAATATAAGCAGAAGGCTCTGTTTATGTGGAGGAAAATGATATGCACAAGCTGGATGATCCAAAGCTGCTCGCACAATGTGAGCGCATTCAAAAAATGATTGCGCAGGTCGCGCAAGATCCCAAGCATCAAAATGATTATTATGCGAGAATTCACCATCACTGGAAGGTGAGTCCGCCGGCAAAATTATCTGAAATAGAAGCCTTTGAAGCCGATGCCGGCGTGACCCTTCCGGAGGAGTATGTGTATTATTTGACACAGGTGGGAAGAGGCGGCGTCTGTCCGGGAACAATATTTGATGATTTTGATCCCACATGGGGAAAAAAGGAAGACAGACTGAAATTTGCGTCGGAATCCCTGTGCGAGATCATGGGTGAGGATGAATGGGAGGAGCTGTTTGGTGAGGGCGATTTCCCGGAGGATGGGATCATGTATCTTTGCGCTATGGATATAACCTATCTTGCCTATCTGATCATTTCGGGACCGCTTGCAGGGCATGTAGTATATCTCGATTATGATCACGATACACCGCCCATGTGGCCCAAGGGCTGCCCGGACTTTCTCACATGGTGCGAAGCGTTTTACAGCGAGCTGCTGGCAGGGCATGACATCAGTCCCACTTGGAAATTTATGTGGATGCAGCCCGGATATACAGCGGATATAATCGCGGCTTTTTATGAGGAAACCAATATAGGCTATAAAAAAGAGATTTTGCAGAGCTTTTCCAAGTTTCAGTCGCTGCCAAAGCAAGCCGATGGATTTTTGAGAGGGATAAAAGATCCGGAGTTTATAGAAACGGTAGAGGGTATTTTGGCGTATTTTAAACAGAAATAGATGGGATTGTACGTCGCTTTCAGAATGTGACAAGAAAATGATGATATTTTTTGTGAAAAATGGGTATTTGTTGATTGAGGCAAATAAAGGTACTTGCGCCAAAAAGAGGAAGGTAGTAAACTAGAACTGTAAATAGATCAAGCGAATCTATAACTGGTAAAGAGAAGAAAAAGCAACTTAAATAAAATGAGGTGTATTCAAAATGTCTATGGAGTTAAAACTGACCGGATTGAAAGATTTTGTTCGACCGGAAGAACTGTCATATATGACACCGCTGGTGGAGACCAGCACACGCATGCTGGAGGAAAAGACTGCTGCCGGAAATGATTTTCTGGGCTGGCTGAACCTTCCGAATGACTATGACCGCGAGGAGTTTGCACGCATTCAGAAAGCGGCAAAGAAGATCCAGAGCAACAGCGATGTTCTGATCGTTATTGGCATCGGCGGCTCTTATCTGGGCGCACGCGCTGCGATCGAGTTTGTAAAGGGACAGTTCTACAACGGTGTTCGTCCTGAGGGCATTCCGGAGATCTATTTTGTGGGCAACAATATTTCTTCCGGCTATCTGTCTGACATCATCCATATCATCGGCGACCGTGATTTCTCTGTCAATGTGATCTCCAAGTCCGGCAAGACCACCGAACCGGCAATCGCATTCCGCGTATTCAAGAAGATGGTCGAGGAGAAGTATGGCAAGGAGGGCGCAAAGGAGCGCATCTTTGCAACCACAGACAAGGCACAGGGCGCGCTCAAGGGCTTGGCAGACGCAGAGGGCTATGAGACCTTTGTGGTTCCGGACGATGTCGGCGGTCGTTTCTCCGTCCTGACTGCGGTGGGTCTGCTTCCGATGGCAGCTGCTGGTCTGGATCTGGAGCAGGTCATGAAGGGTGCACAGGATGCCGTGCGTGACTTTCAGGAAAAGGACAATATCTGTGCACAGTACGCTGCACTGCGCAATATCCTGCATGCGAAGGGCAAGCAGACGGAGATCCTCGTCAATTATGAGCCTTCGCTCGTGATGCTGGGCGAGTGGTTCAAGCAGCTGTTTGCAGAGTCTGAGGGCAAGGATCACAAGGGTATTTTCCCGGTATCTGCAAACTTCTCCACAGACCTGCACTCCATCGGACAGTTCATTCAGGACGGCACACGCAACCTGTTTGAAACCGTTGTCTGGGTGCGTGAGCAGAAGAAGGATCTGTTCATCGAGCAGGACGGCGACGACCTCGACGGACTGAACTATTTGGCTGGAAAGAGCATCCAGTTCGTCAATTCCAAGGCTTACGCTGGTACATTGCTCGCACACTGCGATGGCGGCACACCGAATATCGTGTTGGAGATCGACCGCAATGACGAGTACCATCTCGGATACCTCATGTACTTCTTTGAGAAGGCTTGTGGCATTTCTGGCTATCTCCTCGGGATCAATCCGTTCGATCAGCCTGGCGTAGAGGCATACAAGAAGAATATGTTCGCATTACTGGGCAAACCTGGATTTGAAAAGGAAAAGGAAGCCTTGGAAGCAAGACTTTAATGGCAGTGTTTTATGCAGGCAGGGCGGTTTTCGCCCCTGCCTGCTTTTTTCTTTCCATATGATCGATCGTGAATGGGAGGCGTTTTTATGAGCAATCAGGAGATCCGTGCAAGAGCAAGGCAGCTTTATGCAAAATACTTTTTGGCAGTCTTTGTGATCGGACTGTGCAGCGAGGGCATACAGGGGATCCTGTCAGGCGTGCTCGAAGGATATCTCGGACAGCAGGCAGCTGCTTGGGATATACTGATCCAGATCCTACTGATCCCTCTGACCGTGGGCGCAGTCGGATGTATCGAACCGCTATGGACAAGTGAACAGGTACGCTTCCAGCGGCTCATCTCGTTTTATGCGCCGGCATCCCGACTGGTGCAGTCCCTGCTATTGGGGATCATTCCGCTGGCAGCTGGGCTGCTCGTTCTTGTGCCAAGTACGCTGCTGGTCATGTTCTATGGATCGGTCGTGCTTTACCTCATATTGCTCATCGTGCTTTTATGGCTTTCAATGCGCTTGGTACTATCCGCGATGCTCTTTGCAAGCGGACGCTATACCAAAGCACTGGATGCGCTTGGGGCATCGTATCAGAAAATGCGGGGACGCATGTTTGACCTCATCGGCATGAGTCTGGTCGTGATACTGCCACAGATCGTGATCATGAAGCTCCTTGAGGCACTGGCTGAGCAAAACAGCGGCGTATGGTTGTTTCCTGCGCTGGAGATCCTGTTTGTTCTGCTGTATATGCCGTATGTGATGCTTTGTGAACAAGGATGGGTGCTGGAACAGATCAAGGATTCCGAACAGAGACAGGAATCGGAAAACAAACGGAATCAGAATCCGCTGATCCCTGAGATCAAAAAGGGGTTTGATTTTGAGGATAAACAAACGTAAAATATCCTTGTAAAAGTGATTTTACAGGCGTATAATGGTGTATGGCAAACTGCCGAAAGCGAGGAAGATCATGCTGATTGCATTGGATATTGGAAACAACCATGTCACCATCGGTGGGTTCGACGGGGACGACATCCGTTTTGTCGCCGCGATCGCAACCGATCCGAAGCGGACAGGGGAGGAATACGCCTGCCTGATGCAAAATGTACTGGCACTGCACCATGTGGACGAGACCCCGATCACTGGGGCTGCGATCTGCTCAGTCGTGCCGGGCATGGCAGATATCATGCATAAAGCAGTCGCTTTCCTGACAGATGGACCGATTTTGGAGGTCGGTGCAGGGGTCAAAACAGGGCTGAACATCAAGATCACTGAGCCGCGCACATTGGGAACTGACCGCGTGGTGACGGCAGTGCATGCAAGTCATGCCTACCCCATGCCCTGCGTGATCGTCGATCTTGGAACGGCAACCACCTACACGGCACTTGATGCGTCGGGCGCACTGGTTGGCTCTGCGATCACAGCAGGTGTACGGCTGTCGCTCTCTGCGCTCAATGAGCATACGGCACAGCTTCCGACAGTCGGCTTGCGCGAGATCCCCGATCATGTGCTGGGAAAAAACACGGCGGAAGCATTGTGCATCGGCGCGGTATATGGGACGGCAGCAATGATCGACGGCCTTGTGAGCCGATATGCTCAGGCATTGGGCGCACAGCCCACTGTGGTGCTTACAGGCGGCATGGCAGAGACCATTCGACCCTATCTCACCATCGCAGCCATTCACGAGCCCACGCTGGCTTTGCGCGGCCTTGCGGACATCTGGCATCGCAACCACGGCAGGAATGCCAAATAAAAAATTGCGCTGTACCCCGACGGGGACGGCAGCAGGAGGTAAATTTCATATGGAAAAGAAAATGGATGTGCAGCTGCTCTCTCAGATGGCACTGCTCACGGCACTGATGCTGGTCATGGCGTTTACGCCTCTTGGCTACATCCCACTCCCGTTCATGAATGCGACAACGATGCATATTCCGGTCATTATTGGCGCGTGTTTGCTCGGCCCCAAGATGGGCGGTATTCTGGGTGGTTTGTTTGGCTTGACCAGCATGCTCAAGGCGACCATCACGCCCGGTCTTACATCATTCGTCTTTACTCCGTTCTACAGCTTCAGTCCGGAGTTTCACGGAAGCTGGATGAGTCTCATCGTAGCGATCGTGCCGCGTGTACTCATCGGCGTTGTGGCTGGATGGGTGTTCCAGTGGCTCGGTAAAGTTGTACGCAATGAGGCAGTTTCGCTTGCGATCGCTGGTTTTGTTGGCTCGATGGTCAATACCATTGGTGTTATGGGGCTGATTTACCTGCTCTTTGGGGAGCAGTATGCAGCGGCAGGCGGTAAAGATCCGGCACTGCTGTTCGGCGTTATCATGGGCGTGATCGGCATGAATGGTGTACCGGAGGCAATCATTGCAGCGATCCTCACAACGGCTGTATGCAAGGCACTTTTTACGGTGACACGCCGCAGTGCCAGTCGGGCATGATCCATTTTTACACAAGATATCAAGGACTGCCCGACTGGGCAGTCCTTTTGACAAATAGGAGGAATCCAAAATGCGTGAAATTGGGATTTTAGAGGTTGGTGGTTTTCAGATTGGACAGGCGCAGGATCTGGAAGCGGCAACGGGAGTGACTGTTCTTTTATGCGATAAGTGCGCCCCCTGCGGCGTGGATATCCGCGGCGGTGGTCCGGCATCCAGAGAAACGCCGCTGCTTGATCCGAGGGCGGCATCTACGGGTGTCCATGCAGTTGTGCTTTCCGGCGGTTCGGCGTTCGGCTTAGATGCGGCAGGCGGCGTGATGCAGTATCTGGAGGAACGCGGCATCGGCTTTGCCGTGGGACCGATCCATGTGCCGCTCGTCTGTCAGTCCTGTGTGTTTGATCTGGCGATTGGGCGTGCTGATATTCGGCCAGATGCAAAAATGGCGTATCAGGCGTGCGAAGCGGCATCGAGAGAGCACATGCAGGAGGGCTGTGTCGGAGTAGGCACCGGCTGTACAGTCGGAAAGTGTGCAGGTGCAGCATTTGCGATGAAAAGCGGTGTGGGATCGTACGCGGTGGAGGTTGGCGGAATCCGTGTTGGGGCGATCGTGGGAGTCAATGCGATGGGAGATATCTTTGATATTGATACCGGCGAACAGATTGCAGGACTGCGTACCCCAGACGGAACAGGACTGCGCTCTAGTGAGGCGTATATCTATCAAAATATGGAGGCGCAGCAAAACGGCACTGTGACCAATACCACGATCGGTGCGATCGTGACCAATGCGGCACTCAATAAGGCGCAGATGGGGAAGGTGGCGGCTATGGCGCACAATGGCTTCGCGAGAACCATCCGTCCGGTGCATACCTCAATGGACGGTGATACCATTTATGCTTTATCCGTGGGTGAGGCAAATGGAGATCCTGATCTTGTGGGAACACTCGCGTCGTATGTCATGGGTAAGGCGGTGGGTCGCGCAGTGCGTGCGGCGCATGGAATGTGCGGCTTGCCTGCTGTGTGTGACCTCAAATGATAAAAAAGCGTGCTTGCGATCCGTGTGACCGTAAGCACGCTTTCTGGTTTACAGCGTTATGTCAGGGAAAAACGCCTGCATATCAGGCGGCAGGGGGGCGGTGAAGGAGAGCACTTCTCCTGTGATCGGCTGGCGCAGGGTCAGGGTATGCGCGTGGAGCGCATGACGACCGATACGCGAAAAATCATCGCAGTAGATAAAGTCTCCGGGGAGCGGATAGCCGATGTAGGAGAAGTGTACGCGGATCTGGTGGGTGCGTCCCGTTTCCAGTGAGACACGCGCAAGGGAATAGCCGTCCTGCACACAAAGCCGCGTATAATGGGTCACGGCATGGTCGCCGTCTGGATGCACAACTCGGCGGATGACCGAACCGTCCGCGCGTGCGATGGGGGCATCGATCGTGCCGTTGGGCGGAAGCACTCCCTTGCAGATGGCAAGATAGCTGTGACGCATGATTTTTTTGCTGGCTTCAGCAGTCAGCAATCCGGCAGAGAGTGCATTCTTGGCAAGCACGATCAGTCCGGAGGTGTTTTTATCCAGCCGCCCGATCGCACGAAAAACAAAGGGCTGTCCGCGTTTTGCATAAAGGGCAGCAAGACCGTTTGCGATCGTGTTTTCTCGATTGTGCGGTGAGGGGTGAACGGCGATCCCAGCCGGCTTGTTCACGACAAAGAGATCTTCGTCCTCATAGACGATATCGAGTGGAATGTCTGCCTGTGGGATGGTATCGCTGCGGTCGGTCTCAGGCAGGCAGATGCGAAGGATACCCTGCTCGGGCAGACGGTCGATGGTGCGGACGGGGCTGCCGTCGATGCAGATGCCGTTTTCCGTATTTTTGAGGTCTACGAGCACCCGATGTGAGACCCCTTGATGGCGCAGGAAACGCTCTACCGTCATTCCGATGCGCTCGGTTTTCCATTGGTATGTTACAATTCTATCCATGATTCCTATATTACAAGATTTTGGATTGTATCGCAAGCCGAAAAGAGATATAATAAAAATAGAAATTTATCATCAAAGGAGAATTTGCCGTGCATGAAATAGAAAACGGGATGCTTGGTGCATCCATGCGCAGTAAAATCGAGCAATTGCTGGCGATTCCAATGGTCACAGGATTCGAACGGGCACAGTCCGAGCAGGTTCGTGATCTGTTTGCGCCGCTCTGCGATGAAATCGAAGTGGATCGCTTTGGCAATGTGATCGGTCTTATGCGTTCCGGAAAGCCGGATGCAAAGACCGTGCTGCTGGATGCACATCTCGATCAGATTGGTTTTGTTGTAACAGAGGTCTTAAAGGGTGGATTCCTGCGTTTCCGTGCGGTTGGCGGTGTCGATCCGCGAATGCTGCTCGGCGCAGAGGTCACCATCGGTGCGCCGGATGGCCCGCTTTATGGTATCGTGTCCTGCTTGCCGCCGCATTTGCTGAGCGCAGGTGAGGCTGATAAGGCACTGCCGATCCATAAAATGTGCATCGACACCGGCTTGCTGGATGCGACGTCGGTCATTCCGATCGGTACACCGATCTGGTTTCCGGCAGATCAGGCACATATGCCGGTCATCGCAAACGATGCCTTCACAGGTCCAAATCTGGATGACCGCGCAGGTGCGGCTGCGATCGCGCATGCCCTTGAAAAGCTCCGCAAGGTCGATCTGGATGTGAATGTAGCCGTACTGCTTTCCGTGCAGGAAGAGATCGCTTCCTCGCTGGGTGCAAACGTTGGAACTTTCAAGATCCGTCCGGATTACGCCATTGCGATCGATGTGGGACATGCTAAGACCCCTGACGCACCCAATGAGTTTGAATATGGCGGCGGCGTGATGATCGGCATGGGTCCGAATATGAATCGTGCCCTGTCCCGTGCGCTTATCCGTACCGCAAAAGCGGAGGGGATGGAATACCAGCTGGAGATCATGGAAGGTCACAGCGGCACGAATGCATGGGATATGCAGATCGTGGCATGTGGTACTGCACAGGCGGTCTTGAGTATTCCGCTGCGCTATATGCATACACCGATCGAAACCATCAAGCTGTCCGATGCAGAATCGGCTGGCGACTTGGTTTACCATTTCTTGAGAAACTTTGACGGGGAGGTGCGTCTGTAATGCATCAGGAACAATATCGTGAATTGCTGGAGCTGACGCGCACACTCTGTGCAAAGTTTGGTCCAGCTGGGTATGAGGATGAAGTACGCGAATTCATCCTGCAGGCAGCAATGCCTTACGCAGACCGCATCGAGACCGACCCGATGGGCAACCTTATGGTGTTCCGCAAGGGTAAGAAGGCACTCGAACGCCCTGTTATGGTATGTGCACACATGGACGAGGTTGGCGTGATCGCAAAGAAGTTTACCGAGGACGGCATGGTAAAGTTCGGCTTTGTCGGTGGTGTCGATCCGCGCGTTGTGATCGGTAAGCGGATCCAGTTCCACACGGATGCAGGGGAAACTGTTGAGGGTGTCATCGGCATCAAGGCGGTACACCTGACCACACCGGCTGAGCGCACTCAAACCCCGAAGATTAAGGATCTGTATATCGATATCGGCTGCACCAGCAAGAGTCAGGCAGAGGAAAAGCTGTCACTCGGTGACTATGGTACCTTTGCGCCGGAGATCGTATCCTTTGGTGACGGACTCGTCAAGGCAAAGGCACTGGATGACCGTCTGGGCTGTGCCGTCATGCTCATGCTCATGCGTGAGCAGCCGCCCGTGGATACTTGGTTCAGCTTCCATGTACAGGAGGAAGCCGGACTGCGTGGCGCGGCAACCGCGGCGTTTGCGATCCGTCCGGGATTCTGTCTGGTCGTTGAAGGCACGACGGCAGCCGATCTTGCCGAGATACCGGTGCATAAGCAGGTGTGTGCAATCCGCAAGGGTGCCGTGCTTCCATTCATGGATGGCGGTACCATCTACGATGCCGGTCTGTTTGAAATGCTGCGCGATGCCTGTGAAGCGCGTGACATCCCGTGGCAGACCAAGCACATGATCGCAGGCGGAACCGATGCCGGCCGCATCCACAAATCCATTGACGGTGTACGCTCGGTCGGCGTTGCGGCACCGCTGCGCTATATCCACTCTCCTGCATCCGTTGCAGCAGAAAGTGATATCATTGCGGTATATCGTACCGCACAGGCATTTTTAGAGGAAATCGGAGGAGACGCAAATGTCTAAGGTTTTTGAATATTACAGCAAGGTAGGCGGCGCGTTTGGCCCGTCCGGCCGTGAAGACCGCGTGCGCGAGGTGATCGCTGCGATCGCTGCCGATCACTGTGACAACATCCAGACGGATACGCTGGGCAGCCTGATCTGCCACAAGAAGGGCACAGGCGAGAACCGCAAGAAGATCATGTTTGCAGCACACATGGACTCCATCGGTCTGGTTGCGACCTGCATCGATGAAAAGGGATTTATCCGCTTTTCTCAGATCGGCGGTCTGCCGTGGCGTGATCTCATCAACATTCAGGTGCAGTTCGCAAACGGTACACGCGGCGTGATCTCCTATGAGGAGAAGACCGACTGGAAGGATATGAACATTTCCCATCTGTTCATCGACACTGGCGCAAAGGATCGCGACAGCGTCAAGGTACGCGTAGGCGATTTCGCAGTTTACTGTGCACAGCCGTTCGAGCAGGATGGCGTGATCTGCGGCCCGTATATGGATAACCGTATTGGCTGTGTTTCCCTGCTTCTGGCAATGGAGCAGCTGCCGGAGACCGTACAGGATGACCTGTACTTCGTGTTTACCGTGCAGGAGGAAGTCGGTCTGCGCGGTGCAGGTCCGGCAGCGTTTGCAATCGAGCCGGATATCGGCATTGCAGTTGACGTGACCGACACAGGCGACCTGCCGGAGCACCAGTACCCAATGGATTGCCATATGGGTCAGGGTCCGGCGATCAAGATCCTCGACTCTGCTGTCATTTGCAGTCCGGAGATCGTCCGCGCACTGGATGAGACCGCTGCCAAGAACGAGATCCCGTTCCAGCATGAGATCCTGCAGTTCGGCGGCACAGATACCGCAATGCTGCAAAAGACAGCAATGGGTGCGCTGGCTGGTGCGATCTCTGTTCCGACCCGCTTCATCCACTCGCCCAGCGAGATGTGCAGCGTATCGGACATCGAGCAGACTGCAGAGCTGATCGCAGCGTATGCCGCAGAGACCCACTAAGCGTATAGGCAGATCATTCAGGGGGAAGATTTCACTTCCCCCTGATTTTATATTGGTATCGAATCAGAAAAGAGAGATGATGGGATGACAAAGAAATATTTTGGCATTATGCTTTTTGCACTCTTGTTTGTTTTGCAAGGCTGCGGTGATCAGAACCAGAATCCATCTGGATCAGTTGGAGCGATCACACAAGAAAAAGAGGAACAAGTCAATCACGCGCCATTGCCGCTGCATCCGCTTGATGCATACGAGGACATGCTGCATGATGAAATAGAATGGCATCAGGAAATGCTGGAAGAATCCAACGTGTGGAAATCAACGGCACGGCTTTTGGATGAAAACACCTATGGGTGGATTTCAGAAGCGAAGAAGTTGATCGTGCAATACTTTGCAGATACATTTTCAGAAGATGTTTCACAGCAGGTATCTGCGCTGGAGGTATACACAGCGGAAATGTCTGAGGTATTGTCTGGATTTTATGGCGGGGATGGTAAAATTTATTTACAGGAGGATGAACTGCAAAAGGATCGGATCCTGCATATTGCAATACATGAAATGATACATGGATTGGGTGTGGACTTCTATCAGGATAAAAATGGTATTTTGAGCAATGCTTTTTATGAGGGCTGCACGGAGACTGTCACACAGTACATTTTGAAGGAATATGGATATCCATTTGAAGATGTTTCCGCATATGACGCGCTTGTGGAGTATGGCAAAATGATAGTGGATGCAGATACAGAGTTACTGCCGGATATCGTGGTCAAGGGGATGCACGATATTGCAAAAAGGATCGATGATGTCTTAGGGGAAGGTGTTGGGAGTACATTTTTGAACTCGCAAACCTTGTTGGCGAGTGGAGAAGATGCACCGGAAATACTTGAAAATTGTCAAATCATCATGGAAGCATACCAGCAAGCTGGATCTGTTTCCAAAGGATAAAAAAACAGCTTATTTTTTTATTCTGCACAAAAAATATTTTTTGAAAAGGGATCAATATTTCGCTGTTTGATAAAAAAGGATCTGCTCAAAAATAAGATTTTATAAAGAGCAGACGAACAGGAACGCCGCCAAAATCAGGATGATACTTGACTTTGGCGGCGTTTTTGAATGGGTATCCAAACAGATTTGCCTCAATTTTCGATTGTGCAGCAATTCTTTCGGTGTCAGCTGGCTTACTTGATCTGCATTAGATTTTTTACAACATCCATGACTTTTTCGCAGGAATTGGCTTGTTCTGTAATGGGAGAAAAGTTTCGATACATTGGAGAACTATCTGGATTTTTCATCAGGGACAGTTCTGATCTCCACGAAAGCAGAGTAGAGTGCCACCCGTTCAAATACTGAAAAGGATCTCCGGACCAATCGCTATCTGACAAATATTGATTTACAGACCAATGCTCGATCCCTGAGATCCTCTGTCTGTTGTCATTTCGCAGTTCGCTGGAAAGTGGAGGGTTTGCATATTGGGAAAAACTACCATCTGGATTGAATGCCCCTAATGGAACCATTTGAAGTTCCCCTCTTGTATAGAAATAATCTTCCTCACTGATTGCACCCAACTTTTCGAGTTCTCCGCAAAAAGCAGACCACTCTTTTATAGCAATATCGTGTTTTCCGCTTTTCATGCGCTCCAGAACATTCTTGGCAGCAGGGGAAAGCTGGTCGTAGACCTTTTTCAGGTCGGGTGTATTCGACACGGTGACAGTATCGGTTTTTGCTTGTTTCATTGCATCTAAAAACGATACGGAGGACTGCGATTTTTGGGACGATGCAGATGGATGATATGAGAGTTTTTCAGACTGTATTCTACTGGTCATATTGATATGCATGGTTCATACCTCCTGGAAGAAATGTTTTGAAAGTTATTTGTGCCCTGTGACAAATGTACTTTTGATATATATCGGCACAGGATTTGAAAAAATAAGTGTATTTTTATGATGGAAAATATTTGTAAATCAAACATATTTGTGCAGATAAGAGTGCCTGTATTCTATAAAAAGGATCAGAGATAAAACCATGTGAGAAATTATAGATATTAAATGAGATGATAAAAGCGACGCAAGGTTTCTTGCGTCGCTTTTGTGATTGATGAGGGGATCATTTACTTTCCTTTGGAAGTGTCAGATTGAGCACGATCGCAACAAGGGTGGCAAGTACGACCGGAGAGGAACCAAATACAGTCGTGACCCATGCAGGGAAGCCGCCAAGTGCGCCCTGCACCTGTGTGATGCCAGTACCGATCGCGACCGCGAGACCTACAACTGCGCTCGAACGCATGGAAAAGCCGTCCGAGGTAATCATGCGGATACCGGTCATGGTAATGGTTGCGAATACGGAGATGGTTGCACCACCGATGACGCTCTGCGGGATGGTGGTCAGGATGGACGCAAACTTCGGGACAAAGCCTGCGACTGCAAGAACGATCGCGGCGAATGCAAATACAGCGCGGTTGATGACACGGTTGATGGTGACGATGCCGACATTCTGGCTGTAGGAGGCAGTCGGCAGGCCGCCGAACAAAGCACCCACGATGCTCATAACACCTTGACCGATGATGCCGCCGGACAGCTCCTTATCGGTCGGCATACGATCCATGCCGCCCATGGTGGTGGAGCTGAGGTCGCCGATGGTCTGTACGGCATTGACGAGATAGACGATGGCAAGCGAGATGCACGCGCTGATCTCAAACTTGAGACCGAAGTGCATGGGCTGGGGCAGGTTGAACCAGCCAGCCGATCCAATAGCGGAAAAGTCTACCATACCCAGTGCAAACGCCACGATGTAACCCACGATCATGCCAAAGAGGATCGCACCCAGCTTGAGCACGCCCTTGCAGAAGTGGCTCAGGACGGTGACGACGACCAGTGTAATGACTGCAACGAGCCAGTTTTTCGGGGAGCCGAAGCCCTCTGAGCCAACACCGCCAGCCATATACTTGATGGCTGTGGGGTAAAGAGATAGACCGATGGTAAAGATAACCGTACCGGTCACGAGCGGCGGAAAGAGTACACGGATCTGCTTGACAAAGATACCGAACAGGATGGCAACGAGTCCGCCCACGATCTCTGCGCCGAGAATGGTTGGCAGATCGAACTGGCCGCCGATGGCAAGCAGGGTGGGTACATAGGCAAAGCTGATGCCCATAATCACGGGCAGGCGAGAGCCGATGCGCCCCCAAATGGGGAACAGCTGTAAAAGCGTTGCAAGAGCCGTGACCAGAAGGGAGACCTGAATCAGCAGGGTGCGATCTGCGCCCTGAATGTTACAGGTGTTGGCAACCAGAATGGAGGGGGTGACGATGCCGACAATCGCGGCGACCACATGCTGAAGACCGAGTGGAACGAGCTGGTTTGCGGTGGGGATACCCTCGTACCGAAAAACAGCATCAGAGTTGGATGGGGCAGTTTTGTTCATCATGACAACCTCTTATTTTCTTTATTCTGAGCAAAAAAATATTTTTCGCACCAGTTTGGGATATCTTAAATATACAAGAAAGCAGGCGAAGTTGCAAGAAAAACTATAAATACAGCAAAAATTTAGCTGACCGCAATTTATGTACTTTGTCCATGGACATCAAAAGGGACATCATGCAGAGGGAGAAAGTCGGCTGACAGGAAAGCATACCGATAAGATTTAGGATTCTGAAAAAAACGACGCACTTTTCTTGTGAAAGAGTCCGTATTGTGGTAAAATGATAAACAGAAGCGGACTCGGATACCGCTGTGAGGAGGACAAAAAGATGATATGGCCCTTTGGGAATTCTGAAGAGAGAAAACAAAAGAAACGCGAAAAACAGGCAAGAATGCTGTTTGAAGATGCAGTGGATGCGATCCATGCACAGGACTACGAAAAAGCACTGGATCTGCTGGAGCATGCAAAAGAACTGGGACATGCGGAGGCAGAGGCAAAGATCACGGAGATCCATGCCATGTTCGATCCGGTGGAGGAACAGGAAGAAGGATCCGCGCCGGTACAGTCTACCCTGACCATTCCGGAAGAAGAAGCAAATGCACTCTATGAAAAAGGTATGGCAGCACGCGAAAACGGTGACTACAGCACAGCCTTGGAGGCGTTCGGTGAGGCGGCAAAGGGTGGAATGCCTGCCGCGATCTTTGAATTTGGTCAGATGTTTTTTGCAGGCAAGGGTGTGGAACGCTCCCTGCAGCGCAGCTTTGACTGTGCACTTGCGGCGGCAAAGTTGGGATATCCGCGCGCGATGCTGTTCATTGCAACGCTGTATATCAAGGGACTGGGCTTTGCGGTCAACGGTGAAAAGGCGGCAGAGTGGCTGCAAAAGGCAGCCGATCTGGGCGATGCCTCCGCACAGTTTAACCTTGCACTGATGTACAGCAAGGGCGATCTGATCGCGCGTGACTTCGACAAGGCTCTGCCGCTGGCTAAGGCAGCTGCCGAACAGGGACATGATAAGGCACAGCAGCTGATCGATAACCTAAAGGAAAGCGAACGCGACGAGTGGATGCGTCAAGGTGTCGAGTGTTACAAAAAGGGCGATTTCCAGAACGCGGCATTCCTGTTCCGTCAGTCGGCGGGATCAGGCTCGGCAGCAGCGGCATTCAATCTCGGTCTGTGCTATGAAAATGGTGAGGGTGTCCGGCAGGATTACCAGAAAGCACTGCGCTGGTATACCAAGGGCGCAGAACTGGGACATCCGCGTGCGCAGTGCTCCGCCGGTGTGCTGTGTGAAAATGGTGGAGAAGGCGAATTTGAGCCGCGCCCAGAGGAGGCATTCCAGTGGTATCTGAAGGCTGCTGAGCAGGGCAATGCACGCGCGCAGGTGCTGCTCGCGTCGGCATATCGCCGCGGCTTTGGCTGCGAGCAGGATCCCGTGGCAGCAGTGCAGTGGTACACGAGAGCGGCAGAACAGAACTATGCGCAAGCGCAGTATGAGCTGGGTTTGTGGTATCTGGAACGCGCACGCGATCTCAATGCGGAAATGCAGTCGGAGATGCTGAGCCGCGCACGTCAGTGGCTGGAAAAGGCAGCCGATCAGGGCGTTGAAAAGGCGCGTAAGGTACTTGCAGAACTCATCCGCATGCAGGGCAACGGAAAAGAAAACTTTGTCGAGGCGGTGGAAGCATACAAGGCAGGCGATCACGAAAAGGCGCGTGAACTCTATGCACAGTGTGCAGAGGAAGGTGTTGCTGAGGCGACTGCGGCACTGGGACAATATTACGAGAAGGGTGAGGGCGGTGTAGCCATCGATCCGCACAAGGCATTCGAGTGGTACCTGAAGGCGGCAGAGCAGGGAAGTGCCCGTGCGCTCCTGTTCCTTGGCATGGCGAGTGAGACCGGTATTGGTACAGAAAAGGATCTGCCAAAGGCGATCACCTATTATGAGAAGGCAGCTGAAGCAGGCAATGCACGCGCAATGATCCTGCTGGGCGTTGCCTATGAGGAAGGCAAGACGGTCGAAAAAAATATGGAGACCGCGATGCTCTGGTATCGCAAGGCGTATGAGCAGGGCGAAGAACAGGGCGCATTGTATCTGGGCATGGCATACCGCGATGCAGAGGGCGAGCAGAACGATCTGGACAAGGCAGAAGAACTGCTCAAACCGCTTGCAGAGCACAAGAACCCCAATGCCCTGCGCGAAATGGCACTGCTTTACTGGAAGCGTACACAGGGACTGCGTGATCCGAAGGAGATCGTCGGTCTGCTGGAGCAGGCATGCGATTGGGCACAGAAGGCACTGGATGCCGGAGACCGTCGTGCAGAGCCGCTGCTCAAAACATTGGAGACCCGTCGGGACACGGTACGCGGTGCAACGCCGGAAGGACTGCTGTTCAGCGGTATGCGCCTTTTGGATGGCAATGGCATCGAGCAGGATGAGAAGGCTGGACTGCACATGCTGGAGATCGCAGCAAACAGCGGAAACGGCACAGCGGCAGGCATATTGGGTCTTTGTTATGCAAAGGGTGACCATGTGGAGCGCAACGATGAGCAGGCACGCCGCTGGTTTACCTGTGGTGCTGAGGGGAACAATGCGGAATCCATGATGAACCTTGCATATATGTGCCTCAATGGCATTGGTGGTTCGGCAGATGCAAAGCAGGCGGTAGCATTGTACGAAAAGGCGGCAGAGATCGGATTTGCACCAGCTGGTTTCCATCTGGCAGAGATGTATCATGAGGGTCAGGGCGTAGAAAAGGATATGGCCAAGGAATTTGCTTGGGCACTGCGCTCGGCTGAGGCTGGACATGTACCGGCACAGTATCATGTTGGTGCGCTCTACTGGAATGGTGACGGTGTTGCCCGTAATATGGTAGAGGCGAAAAGCTGGATGACCAAGGCAGCTGAAAATGGTTCAGAGCCTGCCAAGAAGATGCTTGAAAAGCTGGCAAAGCTGGAGGAAGAACTGGCAAAGCGTCAGCAAGAGGAGCAATCGGATGACACCACAGCAACCGTTTCTCCAGAAAATGTATGATAAAAAATCCGCGCAAACGGGCGGATTTCAGACTGTAGACAAACCCCATTCTAGCGTAGGTCAGAATGGGGTTTGTGCATTTCAAGACATCAAAAACAGGATTCCAAAAACTGAAAATGGATGCCTGGTGCTTTTGCGTCTCTCCACCATGACGATTTCATTTCCATACGGCCAGCTTTTTCAGATTCATGGCAGAAAATTTAAGCCTCACCCAGTTTGTTACCTGAGTGAGGCCGCTGTTGTTTCGTGCTCGTGGTAATATTTGCAGATTTCTTCATAAAGGCTGTCAAAGGCTGCACGGTCATGGACATTGCCGGCAGTCGCATCTACCGCAAGGATAAAGTTGTTTTTGTCACAGGCGGTATGTGCTTCATACGCAAAGCATTTCTTATGTTCTCCCTTATGGAAAACATACTCAACGGTTGTCTGTGTAAAGCGATGCTTGAATGGGATATCAGTGAGAGGAGAACAGCTGAAATGCCTCAAGATTATTGTAGTTCCTGCCGTGGCTCCATGCAGGCAGATGGCAAGAACGCAGTTCATATTCTGGATCTGCGAAAGCAGTACAAACGAAAACACTGACAGATTGATTTCACAATTCGAGCGGGATTTGGCAGGTTTCCGCTGCTTCAGGAAGGTCTGGAAGAAGCGAATAGTTTTTGATTCCACCATGCAAGCACCATATCTTTGGATACCGTTTTCTCAATATCATCCGGAATCACATTGGTGCTGGATACATCTGTCAGCTTTGACCCATTGGCATCTCCTGTAAAGGTGAGGGCATAAGACAAAGTTGGAGTTGGCCCACTATACCATTGTGCATTTGCACAAGCGATCACCTGATTTCCTGATACAGATATGACTTCGCTCAGACGGACAGGAACGCTTGTTTTGACAGCAAGGGCAGTGCTGGTTTGTTTTCCGTCCCATTTTTGTACGGTTGCGCCACCCTGCATCAGAATATTGTCTTCCAAAACATCAGGATCTCTCGGGATAAAATATAGAGCCGATCCAAACGGTTTCATCCAGTGGTTTGGCTTTGGGGAAATGAGCTGCACATCGCCTTTTGCAGAGATTGATACGATCCCATAGCTGCCGCCGAAGTATGTCTGATCCTGTGCAGTCACAGTAGATAACGCTGCTTCCTGATGCCACTGGAATGGTTCGCCTAATTTTTGCAGCTGTGCATCTTTGGACCAAACATAGAGATTGGCTGTTTTGCCATCTGCATTTACAAGGCAAAGCAGAGCTTTTCCAGCATAATTGCCATATACAGCAGCAAAATAGTCTGTCATTCCGTTGGTGTTTGTATATGGTGTTAATTCTAAAAGTTCTGTCGCATTCAGTGTTGATGGGTCAAGATAATAAAACTTCTCTTTTTTGTTTGCAAATATGCCAGCAGAACCACCCTCTGTGTAAACGCTGGAAAAATGCAGCTTACTTTGTGCAGCAACTTTTCCATTGACCAATCGACGTGCGACATAACCATCTCCATTCCACAGCGCGTCCCAAGAAGACCCTTTCAAAGACTGTGATGCAGACGGCGGAGGGGTCTGCGCTTGCAGCTCTGCCTGTTCAAACGCTGTTTTGACAGTGGCCCATGTGTTCGCATCAATCGCACTATGTTCGATGAGTTTATCTGCAAGCGTCTGCGTCTGATTTGCCATTGGGTCATAGAGCGTGCCCATAGAAAGCGCGACTGCCTGTCCGCGCGTGATCTTTTTATTTGCCTCACGTTTATAACTTTCCGCGGATAAACGTGTCTTTCCAGCTGCAACCTCCGCGTCCGTATATCCTGCCGCGCGTCCGGTAAACCACGCATACTGCTTGAATTGCATGGCGGCATTGGGGTCATATTTTGTTTTGCCTGTGCCGTTGGTCAGCTTGTTTTCGTACAGCCAGCCAACATAGGGCTTTGCCCAGTGGGGGAGATCAGTAAAGGGTGTTTGATAGCTGCCTTGTAAGGCTTCCTGCTCTCCGCCCAGCAGCCTTGTAAGCATGACTGCACCCTCTGCGCGTGTCATGGTGCGATCCAGTTCATATCCCTGTTCCGTGCCGTGAAAAAGTCCAAGTTCATCTAAAAACGCTGCACTCTTTTTTTGAATTTCACTTGCGGCAGATGCCGTGCCGGTTATCAGGCAGGCGGCACACAATACACATAATATTTTTTTCACTGTCGATTCCTCCTTGCTGCTGTATGGATTTGATGGCTTTATGCCTCCGTTGGACGTTTTGGGTTGATCATCACAGTATGTAAATCGTATATTCAGGCATCTTATGAAATGCGTTTGTCCGGAATCGCTTCGCGCACGATGATCGCCGCCGCTTCTGCGCGGGTAATGGGATCGTTCGGACGAAACGCATGTGTTCCGGCATCGCCTGTCAGAACGCCTGCGCGATATAATCGCTCGATTTCCGTATGATATGGGGTCGATGCCGATACATCGGGTGCTGTAATAGAAGTTTTACTGGTTAGCGCAGACTCCGGCAGCGCGCGAGCAAAGAGATATGCCATCTCGGCGCGGGTTGCGGATGTATTGTAGGATGAAAAGGTATTCCATGCAAGGATATCACGCGCAAGGGCATCGTTTAAAAAGTCATGATACCAGACCGCGCTTCCAGCCCCTAAAGCTCCCGTACCGCCCCGATACCGGTCGGATAAGACAGCTGCCATTTTAATGGCTTCTGCTCTTGTGATGGAAGCATTGGGCTGGAATTTTCCCTTGCCGCTTCCCTGCATGATCCCAAGCCTGCAAGCATTTGGAATCGCGCCTGTGTGCTTGTCGCCATACCATGCCGTTTCCGAAACATCGGTAAACTGTCCGGTACGGTAGGTTTCCACAGCCTTGATATTTGCAAGGGAAGCTGTCCCAGACAAAGCCGAAAACCGGATTTGATGCGCTTTTGCATAGGTCTGTGCGGTGGAGCCTTCCAGTGCGTATATGGTCATCTTTTGGGAAGGTGTGCCGAGGGTTCCAAACTCGCCGTTCGTGCCTCCGATGCCAAAGAGTGCGTCCTCTGCAAGTGCCGCATCTATGCCATAAAAAACTACGGTATCCACGGAATCTGATGCCGAAAATGCTGCGCCCGTGATCTCTTTCAGACTGCGTGGGAAGACAATGCGCTTTAAGTGTTTACAGCGTGCAAAGGTATGCGGCGCAACCGACTGCACGCCCTCCGGTATGACAACTGAGGTTAGGCTGTCACAATCGGCGAAAAGTTCGGTGGGAAGCTGCCTTAAATTATGTGAAAGTTTCATGAGGGTCATGCTGATGCAGCCTTTGCATGCGCCCTGCCCCACGGTCTGCACGGTATCCGGCAGATAAATCGCACTCAGCTTGCCGCAGTTTTGAAATGCATAGGCATCTATCTGCGTTAAGCCTTCGGGCAAGTCCACCCAGTACAGCTCTCCCGCACCCTCAAAGGCACGTTCCGCAAGCCGTACTGTTCCGGCAGGTACGATATACCGGTGCTCTGTGCGTCCAGCTGGATATCGTACCAGTGTCTTTCCATCTTTGGAAAACAGTACGCCATCCTTTACCATATAATCTGTATTTCCGGCAGGCAGCTGAAAAGAGGTGACATTCGAGGCAAACATCCAGTCTGTATTGCCGCTGTCAGGTGCGGCAGACACCGAAAATCCTGCAAATTTTGTTCCCATAAAAGCATCCTCCGCGCAGGCGGTCAGTGCTTTGGGCTGATTGACCTTTTCCAGCACCTGACACCGCAGAAATGCACCTGATTCAATCTGGGTGACGGTATCCGGCAGCGTGAGCTGTGTGAGTGCATGGTTTTCCGCAAAGGACTGCTTACCGATTTTCTGTAATCGGCTGTTTGGTGCAAAATGAACCTCTTTACATTTATAATGTCTGGAAAAAACCGAATCCCCAATCTCGGTAATGCCTGCGCCGATCTCGATTTTTTGGATGTCATTCGCTTGCCACGGGGTCACATATGCCATCCATGGTGCTTTTGTAACTGCACCTGTGCCGTCGATCTGCAAGGTTTTGCCGTCGCAGGTATACCATGCACTTGAACCACACATACCTGCACTATACGGTGCGTCCAGATTCGGGGCAAATAAAGTGAGTGCTGGGTCACGCAGAGACAGCCGTGCACCGTCCGCTGTGAACGTCTTATTTGCCGGCGCAAGCTGGAAAGCCGTGAGTTTCGGACAATGAGAAAAGGCAAATGCACCGATTGTCGTTAAATTTTTGGGCAGCTCAATCGCACGCAAACCTGTATTATAAAACGCATATGCACCAATTTCGGTCAAACTCTCGGGTAGGGTAACACTTTGAATCTGGTCATAGTCCTTAAACGCACGCGCACCAATATGTGTCACGCCTTCCTCCACTACTACCTTGTCAAATGCACCGATCAAGCCATGATAGCTTGCCTGTCCATGATTAACCGCGGTATCAAGGTCATCCATTGCGCCTTGACCGCTAATATATAGGGTCTGGTCGCGTAATTCCCAATGCACCGTTTTTCCACACATTCCAGACGCATTTGAAGCGAGATAAACTGGAGATTGTGCAAAAGCGTGGGCAGGAATCACAGATGCTCCACACACCAGAGATGCTGATAGTAGAAAAGCAACAGTTTGTTTCATAATAGATTCCTCCACTAAGCATATTTACCACTATGACGAAATTTGCAAGTGATTTGTTCCAAGAAAATAAATAAAGTATCAACGGTCATTATTTATAATGGCCGTTGATACAGGTCTCAATCACGCCATGGAAATGGCGTGATTGAGGCTGTCGAAGAACCTTCGACAGCCTTTCCAGGGGAACCCAGTCCCCCT
>JAHHRO010000040.1 GCA_020025755.1 Butyricicoccus sp.
ACCAATACGCTCAGGGAGATCATGTAAGACCTCGCACGGTGCAGGCTACGGTCAGCGAACTGAGAATCCCCTGTCTTTAGACATGGGGAGTGTCAAGATTCTTTCCGTTTCGTATCTTGTTCGTTGGTGGATGAGATATCATGATATCTGGGGATTGGTATTGGCGGCCTTGGTGGGCATACTGTTCGTCTGGGATCTTTGCAAAACCATGAAGGCGGAATCTCGGCAGGAGATAGACAGGATCAGCAAGCCTTCTCAGCAAGCCCTGCGCATCCTGTTTGGCGCGTTTGCACCCATCGCACCCTATGGTATGCTCATTGGCTTTGCGCTTGCAGTCCTTTCAACCCGTGCGCTGCATCTGTCTGTCTGGATCGGCATAACCGTTTTATGTCTGAGCTTCATATATCAGATCGGATTATATCTGGCGGTTTCCAAAACGATCAAGAATCAGTCTGAACATTGAGACACTTACCTCGGAAGCTGCAAAGAAAGAGGTGTTTTTGATGAAACGATGGAAAGATGTTCTTATGATCCTGCTATGTCTGGGCGGCCTGCTATACGGTTTTATACGCTTCCTTAAAAATGATGAGTCAGTGGGTGTGGGCTGGATGGTTTTTTGGGGGGTATATACCGTGCGCACGATTCATTATGTAGTAGATGCAGAATATCGGCAGCAGTACGATGAGCAGGTCAAAGCCAACGCAGCTGTCTGTAAAGCATTGTTTGGCAGGTTTGCGGCGGTTGTGCCCTATGGCATATTGATTTTCTTTGGAATCGCAATGGTGCTGGCGTATATTCCGTTTGTGCCGAGTTGGGTTGTAGTACTCGTTTTGATCCTTGGTCTGGTGTATGAAATCGGATTGCGTGTTGTGGTTTCCAAAGCGATCAAAAATCAGTCTGAACATTGAGACACT
This sequence comes from Butyricicoccus sp., assembly GCA_020025755.1. Classification (GTDB taxonomy): domain Bacteria; phylum Bacillota; class Clostridia; order Oscillospirales; family Butyricicoccaceae; genus Butyricicoccus. The sequence continues at coordinate 915 of JAHHRO010000040.1, forward strand.
TACTACGCAGAGGACGGGTGCGCAATGTTCCAGCTGGACGGCGTATCCTACACCATAGAGGATCGCGATGCCGCCGTGCGGCTGGAACGATCTATCAGCAGATTGACAGAGAATGTTTTGATGCATTTCTCTGATTGATATGCAATCAGCTAGGGTTTGCTTTTCCGGTATTTTGTCTGGACTTTGGCTGAAAGAGAAAAATAAAAGCAAATAGAATGGAGTGCACGAAATGAAAAAGAATCGCAAGGTACAGAAATGGATCATTGCAGGCTGTATCCTTTTGGTAGGCGGCGTTGTGGCAGTCGGTTTTATGTTGCAAAAGCCGGCACAGCAGCAGGAAACTGAGGAGTCAAAGACATACACAGAGGAAGAAATTCTTCCCGAGGAAGCCTTTGACAAAATGGAAGTTGGAATGTCGATCGAGGAGGTTTTTGAGATCGCAGGGATCGAGCCATATAAAAACTACACCAGTAATTCTGCTGTGGAGGGTGTTTTGACCACGACTTCATGGCATGCTGCCCCCGGAGAGAATGTATATACCGTGATATTTATTGACGGAAAGCTGTCAGAGAAGAATTTTATGGATGTGATACAGCTGAAAAAAGATGCAGAGAAGAACAACAAGTGAGGTGATCCTATGTCCGCATTGACGCGTCATCGCATAGCAAACCGATATAATATTGCACTGTTTACGCTTTTTCTCATCAGTATGCTGGTCGTCATGTATTATGAGATCCATCTGGATCGGGTCAACCCACTTTTTTTCGATCCGGTGGCGTACAAGTTGACCGACCTGCCCAAAGCCGAGCAGGAGGCCTATCGCGTCTCGCTGTATCAAATCCTCATTCAGTTTGAGTATTATGCGTATGCGGCATGCGGCAGTATCATTATGGCTTTGCCCATTCTGTCCTGTGCAACCGTATGGAGCTTTGCGCAGGAAAAGAAGCTGTTTCCGTTCCGGTATATGCGCACGCTCCATCATAAACGTATCGTTTGGACCAGCGTATTTTCCAATGCGCTGATCAAAGCGATGATATTCTATCTTGCATACGCTGTGTATCTTGGAATCGGCGTTCTGATCACCAATATGGACACGCCCGATCTCGATCTCGTGCTGTGGGACGGCTTGTTTGGAGAAGGGTTTGGCAATGCGCACATGGTTGGATATTTCATGCTGACAGGTGTGATTCAGGTGTTTCTGTTTTCCTTTGTGTTCTGTCTGTTTGCCTATGCCATTTTCCTTGCGACGGACAAGGTACAGTGGGGCTTTGTAGTTCCTGTGATTTATTATTTTGCAGGAAATTTCGTCTTTGTCAGCACAGGGAAATTTACCTTGGAGTATTTGCGCCCCGGCTTTACCACGGCACTGACTGCCTATGCAGACTTTCCGCGCTGGTGGAGCGTGTCACCACTTGCGATCCCTGCCGTGTTCTCTATCGGCTTGATCGCATATTGTCTGGAAAGGGAGGAGCGCATTGGGGTATAGGCTAGCGGCGGTGACCTGCATGCTTGCAGGATATTGCTATTTTGGAAATTTCGGAACAATCTATTTTCGCAATGTGAATATGGGGCTCATGGTGCTCTACCTTGGTTATTGGCTTTTGTGTGCACATCCCGTGCTTGCGCTTCAGTCTGTGCATTATCTGCGGCTGGGCAGCCGAACCAATATTCTGAGGCACATTTTATGGCAGCAGGCGACCGCTGGTACGGTCTATATGACCTGCTTTACCGTTCTTTTTATAGGGTTATCCCTGCTCTATGCGCAGCCGTTTACTTATGGTATGGTGCTCTGGTTCTATGCCTTTCACCTGCTGGGGCTGCTCCTGCTCCTTGCGCTGACCGTGCTGGTCAAGCTGCAATATGGAAATACCGCTGGTACGGGCGTTTATCTGCTCCTCGTGGGGCTGAATGTCCTCATCAGCTGGTTGAGCAGCGGTGCAGAACGGTGGTGCTTTCTGGCAGTTCCGTTTGTGCCCGCATTGGGCGGCGCAGCGTTTGCCGCATATCTGCCCATTGGCGCGGCCCTGCTGATCCTGTATATCACCTATCGGAAAAGAGATTTGAAGCTATGAAAAGAGGTCGCCTGAAAACAATGATATTCGCGGCTCTGGTCGCAGGAGCCGTCCTATTTTATGGGCATCATGTGCAGCGCATCCTGATGTATCAGGAAGGGGTGGGTTTTTGGGACTTTGTGCAGATGTTCTTTCTGTATCTGCCCAAGAAGTCCGGTATTTATGACTGTCTTCTATTTGGCACGATCTTTATGCTGGCACTGTTTTCCTTTTTGCCCAATGCCTTTGCGTCCCTGAGAAGCTATAGAAGTATGCTGATGCACCGCTATGGGCGCAAGACACAGTTTATAAGCCATATCCTGCGCCGCAGTGTAATGGGAACAGGGGCAGTCAGTGTGTGGCTCGCGCTATGCATCGCCGCGGTATTGTGCATGCAGGAATTTCCCTATCAGCCAAGCAGTGAGGTGTGGACGCTCCTTCTGCTCATGGGAAATATCTTCCTGTATTTTAACCTTTGTGTGTTGTGTAAGGTCTTTCTATGCCTGTGCTATAATGATGTATATGCGGATATGCTGACAGCGTTTGTTACAGTGCTTTTGGTCTATGTCGATTCCAAGCTGCCGCTGGTTGGCATCCTAACTTGGGGCAGTACCGGTGCAGTTGGACGGGGAATGCTCCTGCAAGTGGTTCTCTATGGGGTGGTCTGGAATCGGCTCATACATTTTATGCAGGAGAAGGACGTTTTATAGGAGGATAAAATATTGGAAACCATACTTGAGATCCGAAATGCAGGAAAAGCCTTTCAGCAGCAGTATATTTTCCAGCATGTGAATCTGGATATCCACAAAGGGCAGGCATACGGCATCCTCGGACACAATGGCTGCGGAAAAAGTGTACTGCTCAAGACCATCTGCGGTTTTTCTCTGCTGAGTGAAGGCAGCATTACCTATCAGGGCAAGCAGGTCGGAAAGGATATCGACTTTCTGCCCAATGCAGGGGTCGTGATCGAGCATCCGGAGTTTATTCCCGATCTTTCAGGCTATCAGAATTTGAAGATCCTTGCCGAGATCCAGAATAAGATCGACGAGGCACGCATTGACACGGTGCTGAAAATGTTCGATCTATATGAGGATCGCAACAAAAAGACCGCACATTATTCGATTGGTATGAAGCAAAAGCTGCGTTTGGCGCAGGCGATCATGGAAGAGCCGGAGATCCTGATTTTAGATGAACCAACGGCCGGACTGGATCAGGAGTCCATCGAACAGCTTTATGGCATTCTCAATGCCTATAAACAGCAGGGCGGCACGATGATTATGACGAGCCATAACAAAAATGATATTGATGTATTATGTGATGTGGTATATGCGTATGACCACGGCAATTTTGTGCCGGAAACCTGATGATACAGCGTCAAAAAACCCCCGTGGAAATCACGGGGGTTTTTTGACGCTCAGAACAAGAGGGCGAGCAGGGAAAGCACGAGAAAGCACAGCCCTGCAAGCAGGTTGGAGCCAAGGGTCGCGACGATCTGCTCCTCGTCGCCCAACTCATCAAAGGCAACGATTTTCTCGTCCACAAAGTCCACGATATCGCGTGAGCGGTGACGCTTGCGGTTGTGGGGCATTTTGCGGAACAGCACATCGAGGTGCGGATTGACTCCGTCCAGACGCAGATAGCACAGCCATGCCATCAGCAGGAGATACAGCCCAACGACGAAGAAGCAGGACTCCGCCATAGAGTAATATTTCTGTACATTTACGAAGCGATCCCACAGCAGGGCAACGCATAAGCCGATGCTGAACCGCGTGACGGCTTTGTAGATGATGGGGCGGAGCATATACGGCTGATAGATTTCCTTGATTTTCTTCATGGTGCAAGACCCTTTCGGTGCATAATAGTCTCATTTAAGTGTATTGGAATCTTTCCGGTTTGTCAAGGGCGCAAACTGCAACTTATAGATTCCCCAAAATTGATTTGCGTGCATAAAAAAGCTGATCCGTGATGGATCAGCTTTTCTATCCTTACGATGGTGCATTATGCACGATCGGTCAGTTCAATTTCCTTGCGGTAGCCTTCCAGCTCCTTCTGGTTGCCATAGACGAAATGTCCGTCCAGAATCTCTGTCCAAACCGGCTTATCGGTGGAGTAATCATGCATGGACGGGTCATAGACCAGCAGTTTCTTCTGCTTCTCCATCTCAGGGTCAGGCTGTGGGATCGCGGAGAGCAACGCCTTGGTGTAAGGGTGCAGAGGGTGGCGGAACAGCTCCTCAGACTCTGCAAGCTCTACGATTCGGCCCTTGTGGATGACCGCGATACGGTCGGAGATGAAGCGAACGACGGACAGGTCATGCGCGATGAACAGGTACGTCAGACCGCGGCGTTTTTTGAGACGGTTGAGCAGATTGAGCACCTGTGCGCGGATGGATACATCAAGCGCGGAAATCGGCTCGTCTGCAACGACGAATTCTGGCTCCATGATGAGTGCGCGTGCAATGCCGATACGCTGTCTCTGTCCACCGGAGAACTCATGAGGGAAACGGGAGGCAAACTCAGGAAGCAAGCCAACCTCACGCAGAACGAGCTGTACCTTGTCCTCGCGTTCCTTTTCATCCTTATAGAGATGGTGGTTAATCAGACCCTCAGAGATGATATAATCGACCTTTGCACGTTCGTTCAGGGACGCCATAGGGTCTTGGAAGATCATCTGGCAGGTGCGGATCACTTCGCGGTCAAGTTCCTTGGAGATCTTGCCGTTGATCTGCTTGCCTTTGAGCAGGATCTGACCGGCAGAGGTCGGATTGATGCGCAGGATGGCGCGGCCGATCGTGGTCTTGCCCGAACCGGACTCGCCAACGAGGGAGAAGGTCTCGCCCTTGTAGATATCGAAGTTGACATCGTCAACGGCGACGAACTTATGACGGCCATGGCCGAAGGTGATTTGAAGATTTTTGATTTCAATTAGCTTTTCGCGTTCTTCCATGGCTGATTACCCCCTTGCCCGCATATTTTCGCGCAGACGGCGTACCGCCTCCGGCTGTTCGATCTTTGGAGCACGCGGGTCCAAATACCATGTCTTTGCCTTGTGTGTGTCGGAAACATCGAAGAACGGCGGTTCCTTCACAAAGTCGATCGCAAGTGCCTGCTTGTTACGCGGTGCGAAAGCATCGCCCACGATGGTGGTGTAGAGGTTTGGAGGCGTACCCTCGATAGAGGGCAGATCCTCACCCTTGACACCCAGCTGGGGCAGCGCGGAGAGCAGTGCCCAAGTATATGGATGCCATGCATTATAGAAGATCTCGTTGACCAGTCCATACTCGACGATCTGACCGGCATACATGACGGCAACGCGGTCGGCAACATTTGCCACAACGCCGAGGTCATGGGTGATGTAGATAACGGTCATGTGCAGTTCCTGCTGCAAGTGACGAATGAGGTCGAGGATCTGCGCCTGAATGGTTACATCAAGTGCCGTGGTCGGCTCGTCACAAATGAGGATCTGCGGATGGCAGGCAACTGCGATGGCAATAACAACGCGCTGACGCATACCGCCTGAAAACTCATGTGGATACTGGTTGTAGCGGCGTTCTGCATCCGAGATACCAACCTTGCGGAGCATTTCGAGTGCCTTCTGCTTGGCTGCCTCGCCCTTGATGCCCTGATGCAGTTCGATGCTCTCCTGAATCTGCTTGCCGATTTTTTTGAGTGGGTTCAGGGAAGTCATAGGGTCCTGCATGACCATCGCGATCTTTTTGCCGCGGATGTTGAGCCACTGCTGCTCCTTGGTGTACTTGGAAATGTCCTCGCCGTTGTACATGATGCTGCCGCCAACGATCGAGCCGTTGGCGTCCAGCATCCCGACGAAGGACTTTGTGAATACGGACTTACCGGAACCGGATTCGCCTACGATAGCGAGGGTTTCGCCCTCGTAGAGATCCAGTGAACACTTTCTGATCGCTGTGAGCTTGCGGCCGCGCAAACTGAACTGGATTTCCACATCTCTAGCAGATAGAATGGGTTCTTTTGCCATATTATGTGTCCCTCCTGTTCTTTTAGACGTGATTTCGTGGGTCGGAAGCATCAGAGAATGCGTTGCCGATCAGATAGAATGTAATGGTGATTACCGAAACGATGATTGCCGGAAATACCAGCAGGTATGGGTAATCGAGGAAGTAGGAACGCGCATTGCGCAGCAGGATACCCAGCGACGGGGTATTGATATCCAGACCAAGACCCAGATAGGACAGCGTAGACTCCATGCTGATCGTGCCCGGGATGGACAGCGCAAGACGGAGGATGATAACGCTGATGAGGTAGGGGAGGATATTCTTAACGAGGATGCGCCAGATGTTCGTTCCCAGTGTACGGGAAGCGAGGTTATACTCACGGTCGCGGTACATCAAAACAAGGTTGCGCACATTACGCGCCATGACGAGCCAGCCAAAGAGGATGAGCGAGACTGCCATGATCTCAAAGCTCTGACCGATCATGAGCGCGATGAGCGTCATATAGATGATGACCGGAATGTTGGTGATGATGTTATAGACCTCAGTAATGAAGCGGTCGAGCTTGCGGACATACCCCCACAGGCAGCCGATGGTGATGCCGAGGGCACATTCACCGAGTGCAACGATCAAAGCGAGTTTGATGGAGGTTTGGGACGCATACCAGACCTGACACCAATAGTCGCGTCCGATGTTGTCCGTACCGAACCAGTATTCAGCGTTGGGCGCAATAAACGACTTGGTCGAATCGGGAATGAGTTCCTGATAGTTATATTTTCCGATTGCGAGCGCAATAAAAGAGAAAATAACCAGTGCGATAAAAACGATACTTAAAACAACGGCAGATTTTTTCTTGAGGAAGTTCTGCCAAACCGATCTCCAATAGGAATATTCCGAATAGCTGACGGTCTCAGCGGCGTCTGGAGAGTATTCAACAAAATGGAAGAGCTCGTCTTCGTTGACGGTTTCGAGATCTTTCTTCTGATCCTCCATTTATCTTGCCCCTCCTTCTTTGTCAATGAGTGTGATTCTCGGGTCAATGATCATCATGAGAATGTCGCCGAGGAATACGCCGATGATGCCAAGGGCAGCATACAGGATTACGAGAACTTGTACAATGTTGGTATCATAGCGGCTGATTGCGTCCGTCATCAGGGGACCCATACCCGGAACAGAGAAGAAACGCTCTGCGAGCAGGGAACCGGAGATGGTGAGCAAAAGAGAAGCCGGCAGGTACTGCGCGAGGGGAACGAATGCATTGCGGAGAACATGCTTGACCATGATTTCCTTGTTCGACATGCCCTTGACACGCGCCAGCTTGATATAGTCCTTGTTGAGCTCGTCGATCATATAGCGGCGCGTCCAGAGGGCATACCATGCGATCGAGCTCAAGGAGAGACAGACGATCGGCAGGATGCTTGAAGCACCGGCGTTTCGGCTGGAATACATGGAGGGAAGCCCCAAAATACGCGAGCCGAATAGTAAGATGAGCGAGTAGGATACAAGGGGGGGCACGGCGTTTACAAAGACGGTATAGGCAGTGCCGGTGTAGTCTAGGATGCGATCCTTGTGCTTTGCCTGCATGACACCCATGCCGACACCAACTACAAGAGAAATCGCAACGGAAATAAGCCCCAACTGCATGGAGATTCCGAACTTCTTGCTGATTACGTCTGTTACAGGTACACCGTTTTGGATTCGGCGGGACTCACCTAAGTCACCCTGAATCAATTGGCCATAAAAACGGAATAACTGCTCGGGAACGGGATCGAGCAAGCCTGCAGCCTCGAGCTGTTCCGTGCGCTGCTGTTCGCTGAATTTCATAAGCTGATCTTCAGTGAAGTAGTAGTCGGTCGGAAGCATTCTGAGCAACAGAAAAACGATCGTGACGACTGTCAAGACTGTTACAACGGATTGTAACAGTCTTTTCACAGTGTATTTAAACATAGAGGGAGATACCTTGAGGGCTGCCTTGCAGATTATTCTGCAAGGATCGCCTTCATATCATCCACAGTATAGCCGTCTGCGGAAGATCTGATATTCTTGAGCTTGTCGTTGCAGATGCCGTATGGTGCCTGCATCTTGTCATGGATGTTGAACTTGGTCAGGCAGTAACCCATATCGTAGTTGGTCGGCAGAACGAGACAGTGGTCGATGAGGTATGCCTCAGCCTCAGCGAAGGCATCATAACGCTTGTCGAGGTCGTCGGTGATGGCGTCTGCCTTTTCCACGAGTGCGGTGTATTCCTTGAACTGTGCGATGAGCTCCTTGGTCGCTGGGGTCTCCTGAACGTCATTGATGTTCTCGTAGTGGGTCGCATAGTATGCGTTGTCATCATCTACGATAAGCTGTGCCAGATAGTTGAGTGGATCGCCATAGTCTGCGCCCCAGCCGCTGCCGATGAAGGATGCAACGCGAGGGGTTGCGACCTCCTTGCTGAGCGAGGAAACGAAGGTCTTGATGTTGAGCTGCACATAATCATTGCCAAGGCTGCTCTCGATTGCGTTCTTGAGCACGTTTGCGCTGTCGAGTGCGGTCTGGCTCTTTGCAGAGATGTAGTAGTCGATGCCGACCGGGAAGGTAACGCCCTGTGCGGACAGCTCCTGCATAGCCTTTTCCTTGTACTCGTTGCCCTTTGCGGCATCCAGACGGATCGGTGTATTGCCGTCAGACTCGCCCAGCTTGAGCTTGTCATGCACGAGCTTTACATAGTCCTTGCCGTCCGAGGTGGAAACCAGACCCTTCATGGTGTAGTAGTTGTTCTCTACCTTGAATGGGTCGATCGCGTTGAAACGCTTGAGATAGTTGGTCAGATCCAGACCGTAGTAGAGGCTCTTACGGAAGGACTCGTTTGCAATAGCGGTGTTCCAGTTTACGTCCGGCTTGCCGTCTTCCTTGTTCTTGTTGTAGTTCCAGTGGAACTGGAAGGAGAACTTGAGCGGCAGTGCGTCTACCATGTAGTTGTGGAACTTGTGGTTCTTGTCGCCGCTGATGGTCTTGACGTTGCTCTCGGTCAGGTCAACATAGTCAACATCACCGGACTCAAAAAGCTGGTATGCAACATCGTTGGACTCGACCATTTTAAAGGTGACGGTATCGAAACGCTGGGACTCGGTATCCCAGTACTTGTCATTTTTGGTGAAGATCTTCTCGTTGTCCTGAATGTACTCGGTCATGGTGTAGCAGCCGTTGTACCACATGTTCTCGTTGTTCATGGCAGCAACTGCGTCTGCACCGCCCAGTTCATCTACCATTGCCTGAGACATCGGGTAGAGAGAAGCGTATGTTGCGAGGGTATCGAAGTAAGGCTTTGCGGTGCGGCAGGTGTAGACAACGGTATGGTCGTCTGGGGTTGCAATGCCGACCATTTCGAGGAACTTGGAGCCTTCACCGGCGGTCAGTGCCTTTGCCTCTGCTTCAGGGAGAGACTTGGTATACTCGTAGTACTCCTCAGCACCCTTGATCATGTCGATCGGCATGGAGGTGTTAGAGGACTGATTCTTATGATAGTTCAGAACCCATTCCAGACCGGTTGCGAAGTCCTGTGCAACGCAGTCTGCCTTTTCGTTCTGGTTCATATCTACCCACTTGACACCATCGCGCAGCTTGAATGTCCAAGTTACGCCGTTATCCTCGGTGCCCCACTCGGTTGCGAGCGCAGGAACGAGGTTGCCCTTGGAGTCATGCTCCAGCAGACCGTCTACCAGATTGGTCAGGTTCTCGAAATCCTCGTTTCTCTGAGAGTAGAGTATGTTGAAGGTTTCAAGTTCACGGGTCGCCAGCTTTGGAATGACCAGATCATTGATTTCGTTGCCGTCGCCGCCGGCAGAAGAACCACCGCCGGAACCACCGTTGGAACAGCCGCCCAGAACGACACCGGTTGCGAGCATCAGTGCAAGTGTTTTAGAAACTTTGTTTGTCATGAAGAATCCTCCCTTTCTTTCTCATAGCTTCTGAAATGAAGATCATCCGGTTTCCGTGGTGCATCGAATTGAGGAAAGCGTGATGCCGGAAAGCGGAGATTTTATTGAAACCTGCATACGATCCGATCGCGTCTGCAAACGATATGGACAAATGCGATTTTGGATCGACAGCTATTTTGTCGTTTGCTGGTTCAATAATTACTATCAAGGATAACAGATATCCTATGAACTGTCAATCTAACTACTTGCCGCCGCGGTTTCAGCGGAATCCTATGTGCAATTTATACAAAACTATTGCAATAACCGAAAAATCCTTTCCAAATTCACCAGAGTACAGCAAAATTTAGTTGGAAACATAGAAAATTTTCGGCATGGAAAGTTTTTAAAAGTGATTTTCTCAGAAAGAACATTGTATATGAGCGGTGGACTTCTTGAAAATTTTATAAGTTTTTCACATAATCGGCTAAAAAGTCATCCTGTTTTTTGGTCGTTTTATTTGTTGATTTTTCTCCTTATGCAATTTCACCATTGTAAAATTTTAAAATTTTTGGGAAAGAGATCGGCAAAGCGGCAGAGAGGGTCAGACATATTTTGGAGATATACGGACAGGTGTTTTTGTCACGCGGACAAAATGGATCTGCTCCTGCTGCAGATCGCTGTGAAGCGGCTGTAAAACTCAGGTTTACGGGAAACGCGTGGTGGTTTGCGTTTCAGTTAAATGGTTTGCCTATGGGCTGTCTGCAAAATCGAAACTTTGCCTTTCCCCAGATCGCACACCCGTTGCCGCGTGTCCGTATTCCATCGCCCGAAAAATGGCGCAGCTGCACAAGATGCATCCTTGTCGTGTCAAAATTGATTGCCGTGTGCAGTGGGGATATACTATATATAATGTAGGGACAGGGGACAATAGACCAAAAATTCTTTTTTCTGATGAAGCGATGAAGAAAAAAATACCCTCTATATTTTGCGCATAGGATGCGGTATAATCAAGGCAGACAACAGATCGAAGAAAATGGAGGTGCATGATATGGAGTTTAGAAAGGTATGTGCAGGCGAGTTGGAGGCGGTACAGCATATTTACCGTGCGATCTGCCAGCGTATGCACGAGAACAAAATTCAAATCTGGGACGAGATCTATCCCTGCCAGTATCTGGCAGAGGATCTTGCAAGCGATCGTCTATATATGCTCATGGAGCAGGGCGAGATCCTATCTGCGCTCGCGCTCTGTCCGGCAAGTGAGGGCGTGGAGCAGGTCAAATGGATGGAGGACACGGACAATGTCATGTACCTCAATCGGTTGGGCGTGAACGTTGCCCACGCCAAGCGCGGCATCGGCAGCCTGATGCTGGACAAGGCAAAGGCGCAGGCAAAGAAGCTGGGCGCACGGTATCTCCGGCTGTTTGTAGTCGATTTCAATACGCCAGCCGTGCGGCTCTATGAGAAAAACGGCTTTGCCAGAGCACAGGGACGGTATGACATGACCTTGGAGGACGGCAGGGTGCTGCGGCAGTATGGCTATGAGGTCAGGCTGTAAGACAACCTGTAAAATAGGAGGTATCAGGATATGGCTATGATTCAGGGCAGCTTGTACTGTGTGGAGGTCGTGCAGTTCATCGAACGGCAAACATCATATTTCTGCATTTGGTACAGCGCAGACAAGGACGCTCTCCTGACCGCAGAGGGCAGCCTGCTATGCTTTGATACGGCGGCACAGGCACAGTCCGCGGCGCAGGCACAGTTTCCGGCGTATGAGAAGATCGTGGCGTGTGAGCCATACGATCTTGACCAGCTCGCGCAGATGATAGAGCACCGGCTTGCACTTGACCCCTCTTTTGTCCTGACGATGTGGAACCTGATGGGCGATGTGGCAGGAAGTCTGGGGCTACCGTTTGCAGGAAGCAGCCGCACGGCTCTGATCGACGGCATTTATGACAAGCTGTTTTTTGGAAACAATTTGCCTGCGATGCATGCGCCGACCTATGTGCCGGTATTTACGGAGAGGGAACGCCGCAAGCTGGACAAAATTTTGCAGGATGGATCAAACATGATAAAAAATGCGCTGCATGCCTGATTTTTTTGCATCCTTTGCGGCGTGAAGCCAGCTGAAATCGTAAAAAAGAGCGGAGACCCAAGCGCAGGATGACTAAGCCGCGCCCAATGCGGACAACCTATCCTGTATGTATGTGCGCAACGCCTGCTTCACAAAAGGACAGAACTGGATAAAAACTTCCCACATCCGCGATTTTGTAAATGGCGCAGCGATGAAAAATACGGTAAGATAACGGTATACAAACGAAATACCCTTGGAACGGATATTGAATTTTAGAAAGGCGGTCACTCTCTATGTCGAAAACGATTTGGAAGCTGGGCGCGGCGGCGGCAGGGCTTGCAGGAGCAGGCGCGGCGGCTGTGCTCGCAAAGAAGATGGCAGATACAAAGAATGCACCCGTGCAGACAAAAAGCAATATAAGCTACCGCAATACCGAGCGCGGCAAGCATGAGAAAAACAGCAAGGGCATCTATTATACGAACGGCAACTATGAAGCCTTCGCGCGTCCGGAAAAGCCGGAGGGCGTGGACGAGAAAAGCGCGTACCTTGTAGGCGGCGGACTGGCATCCCTTGCGGCGGCATGTTTTCTGGTGCGCGACGGGCAGATGGAAGGCTCGCATATCCATATTTTAGAGGCAATGGACGTTGCAGGCGGTGCGTGTGACGGCATTTACGACCCGAGCCGCGGCTATATCATGCGCGGCGGACGGGAGATGGAAAACCATTTTGAATGTCTGTGGGATCTGTTCCACAGCATCCCCTCGCTGGAAGATCCGTCCCTTTCCGTACTGGACGAGTTCTATCGGCTCAATAAGCATGACCCCAACTATTCGCTGTGCCGCGCGACGGTCAACCGCGGCAAGGACGCGCACACGGATGGAAAATTCAACCTGAGCGACAAGGCACGCATGCAGATCGTAAAGCTGTTCCTGACGCGTGACGAAGACCTCTATGACAAGACCATCGAGGATGTATTCGACGAGGAAGTGTTTGACTCTACATTCTGGCTGTACTGGAGAACCATGTTTGCCTTTGAAAACTGGCACAGCGCACTGGAAATGAAGCTGTACTTCCAGCGGTTCATTCACCATATCGCCGGACTGCCCGATTTCAGCGCACTCAAGTTCACGCGCTACAACCAGTATGAATCGCTGATCCTGCCCATGCAGAAGTATCTGGAGCAGGCAGGCGTGGACTTCCGGTTCGGTACAGAGGTCACAAATGTGCTGTTCGAGCATCGGGCAGGCAAGAAGATCGCGACTGCCATCGTGTGCAAAGTGCCGGAGGGTGAAAAGCAGATCCCGTTGACAGAAAACGATCTGGTGTTCGTCACCAACGGAAGCTGTACCGAGGGCACGATCTATGGCGATCAGGATCATGCACCGACAGGCGATGCCGAGGTACGCACGAGCGGATGCTGGGCACTCTGGAAGAACCTTGCCAAGCAAGACCCTGCCTTTGGGCGTCCGGAGAAGTTCTGCTCTGACATCGACAAGACCAACTGGGAGTCGGCAACCATTACCACACTGGATGACAAGATCCTGCCCTATATCGAGAAGATCTGCCAGCGTGATCCCCGAAGCGGTAAGGTCGTGACGGGCGGTATCGTAAGCTGCAAGGATTCCAAGTGGCTGCTCAGCTGGACGATCAACCGACAGGGACAATTCAAAGAGCAAGATCCCGACAAGGTATGCGTTTGGGTCTATGGACTGTTCACCGATGTTGTGGGCGACTATGTCAAAAAGCCCATGAAGGAATGTACCGGACGGGAGATCACGGAGGAATGGCTGTACCATATCGGCGTACCGGTGGAGCAGATCGCAGAGCTTGCCGAACACAGCGCGGTTTGCGTGCCCACCATGATGCCGTATATCACCGCGTTCTTTATGCCGCGTGCCAAGGGCGACCGCCCCGACGTCATTCCGGACGGCTGCGTGAACTTTGCGTTCCTTGGTCAGTTTGCGAATACACCGCGCGATACCGTGTTCACAACGGAATATTCCGTGCGCACGGCAATGGAAGCGGTGTATGGTCTGCTGGGTGTGGATCGCGGCGTGCCGGAGGTTTGGGGCAGCGTGTACGATGTGCGTGAGCTGCTGGACAGCACGGTTTGCCTGATGGATGGCAAGTCGCCGCTGGAAACGCCGCTGCCTGCACCGCTGGAGCTGCTCAAAAAGCCGATCCTGAAGGCGATCCGCGGAACGGTCGTGGAAAAGGTACTGCGCGACCATAACATTGTACGCGACGGGATGTAATAGCGCGAATCATAGAATATAGGAAAAAAACGAGCGGGCTGCCGGAAAGATCGGCGGCTCGTTCGCTTTTTTGTACGCATACGGCGTCCTCGTCACGGTCGGCTTGCTGTTCGAGCTTGCGCTTGCGTGCGTGGTACAGCTTGCTGCAAAGCGAGAGCAGGGCGAAGGTGAGGCGTGTGGTGCATACCAGAACCGAAGCAAAGGTAATGGCGGCAGTTGACGGATCGGCATAATTTCTGTAATTTGCTACAGACTGGATCAGTGCGGCGCACAGACCGGAAAGCAGACATGCTGTTTTCCCATCTTTTTCCGGCGGATAAAAAATAGCATGGATATGCTGGAGGGACAGGGAAAACGCTGTACAAACGGCAGAAAATAAGCTATAATATCCCCAAAGATCACTAGAAAAAGGGGGAATAGACCATGCTGACAGTTTGTCTGGTTGGGACGGGTGGCACAATGCCCCTCGCCGATCGCTGGCTTACCTGCTGCTGGATTGAGGACGGCGGCAAGGCGATTCTGATTGATTGCGGCGAGGGGACACAGATCGCGCTCAAGAAGGCTGGATGTAAACTGAGTCACTTGGAGCTGCTGATGTTCACGCACTTCCACGCCGATCATATCGCCGGACTGCCCGGACTATTGCTGACGCTGGGCAATTATGGAAAGACAACGCCGCTGACCATCTACGGGCCCAAGGGAGTGCGCGAGGTGGTGCAATCGCTGCTGGTCATTGCGCCGGTGCTGCCCTATCCGATCGTATTTCGGGAGCTTTCCGAGGAGGAGCCGGAATTTTCCTGCTGGGAGGGCGTGCAGGGTGTATGCATGCCGCTGGCGCATGGTGTGCCCTGTCTGGGGTATCGGATCGAGCAGATCCGAAAGCCGGTGTTCAATCCCGAAAAGGCGCGGGCATTGGGGATTCCGCCCAAGCTGTTTGGCAGGCTGCATGGCGGACAGGCAGTGACGCTGGCGGACGGACGGGAAATCGTGCCTGAGCAGGTGTTGGACGGGGCACGCGCACCCATTCGGCTGTGCTATTGTACGGATACCCTGCCTCTGCCAGAGATTGCACAGTTTGCGCAGGGGGCAGATCTGATGATCGCAGAGGGGATGTATGGAGAGGATACCATGCGCGAGAAAGTACAGGACAAGGGGCACATGCTGTTTTCTGATGCGGCGCGGCTGGCGAAGCAGGCAGGGGCGTCACGTCTATGGCTGACGCATTTCAGTCCGGCGTTGGACGAGCCGAAGGACTTTATTGGCGGCATACAGGATATTTTTCATGGTGCTGTGGCAGGGGAGGACGGCATGCGCATTGTTCTTGGGCAGAAAGCGGATATGAAATAAGCGTAAAAGGGAGGGTATCTGATGGGATATGCTCCCTTTTTTGCTTTAGAAAGCAAAGGGGAAATGTTTTTGGAACGTCCGTAGGATTTTTCTTTCTGCTAAAAGA
>JAHHRO010000041.1 GCA_020025755.1 Butyricicoccus sp.
TTTTAGGTCGCTTTGCTCCAATAAAAAACAGCGAAAAGCCTTTTTCTACAAGCTGAGCTGCCGAATTTTTTCGGCAGCTTTTGTATTGCCTCAAGAAAACAGCAGCGTATTGATTTTAACAATGTAATTTACCGCAAGTCTGTGGTATAATGAAAGACATTCTAAAAGATATGGAGAGAACAGAGATGCAGCCGATTTTATATACTGGTGCGATGGACGCAGAGACGTTATATTTGATGGATGAACTGGTACATGCAGAGCGTGTTGTTCTGGGGTGCTGGAAATGTATGCGCGGTACATTGGATGGGATTCCGGTCGTGATCGTGCGTACCAATCAGGGTATGGCGAATGCAGCCGCATCTACCGCTCTGGCGATCGAACGGTTCTCTCCCTGTGCGGTCATCAATCAGGGGACTTCCGGCGGACATGCACCTGAGCTGCACCGCGGAGATATCGTCATCGGATCGCGCGTCATCAATATGACCGCCGTGCGCACCCCTGATCGTGCGCGCGGCACAGGGATCGATATGGACAATGCCCAGCCGCGTGGTTTGGAAATCGCCAACACAGAACCAGGAGATGGACGCAAAATGACGGAATTTTTGCCGGACACGGCACTGCTGGAAGCTGCCAAGCAGGTTGCGTGGTCAGAGGGGCGTGTTGTTTCGGGAACGATCGGCTCGGGTGATATCTGGAACAATGAACTCGACCGCATCCACTGGCTGCATACCAACTGGGGCACGATGACAGAGGAAATGGAGGCGGCAGCCTGTGCGCAGATCTGTGCCGCATACGAGATTCCATTCCTTGGTGTCCGCATCTTATCCAATACGGCTCTGCACGGAGAATCTTTTGATGAGGCAACAGGTTTGGCGTGCCAGAAATTCGCGCGTGCCGTAATCGCGCAGTACTGCGTAAACAAATGATGGAAGCAGAACTGATCTTGGGTGTGCACCAAAAACAGTGCTGTTTTTGATGCGTGCTTGTGGTATACTAAAATCATCCAAAGATCTCAATGGATGAAGTCTATCAGAAAAAGGAGGACGATCATGGCTTCGTTTGCAATTACGACCGATAATAACGGTGATCTACCGCTCACCTATCTCAAAGAACATAATGTTGGACTCATGAGCCTGACCTATACCATCGAGGGACAGACCTATGATGCATTTCACCCGATGGACAACCATGCATTTTATGAAAAAATGCGAGCAGGGGCAATGCCGACAACGGCACAGGTCAATCCGGAGGAAGCGGGCAAGGTGTTCCGCGAGACCCTCAAAGAGCAGGACTGTGTATTGCACTTTGCATTTTCTTCGGGACTCAGCGGAAGCTGCCAGAGTGCGATGCTGGCAGCCGAGGAAGTGCAAGAAGAATTTCCGGATAAGCGGATCATCGTGATCGATTCGCTGTCTGCGTCTTTGGGGCAGGGGCTGCTCGTGCATTATGCAGTTAAAATGCGTGATGCCGGACACAGCTTCGAGGAGGTCGCGGCATGGTGCGAGGAGAATAAGCTGCATATCGCGCATCTGTTTACCGTCGATGATCTGTTTCACCTCTATCGCGGTGGGCGCGTCTCCCGTACCAAGGCATTTATCGGTTCTGCGCTCAATATGAAGCCCATCTTGCATGTGGACAATGAGGGAAAGCTGATTCCGATCGGAAAGGTGCGTGGGCGCAAACATGCACTCGATGATCTCGTGAGGCGGATGGGCGAGCAGATCACAGAAGACTATGACGGGATCGTTTTTATTTCCCATGGAGACTGTGAAGCGGATGCGCAATATGTCAAGGAGCAGGTGAAAAGCAAATTTGGGATACAGGAAAATCTCATTCATTTTGTCGGACCTGCCATCGGAGCGCATTCCGGACCGGGGACGCTCGCGCTGTTTTTCTTTGCAAAGATGCGCTGAAATCGGTTTGCAATGTTTATCATAGTCAATATAGTAAGTTAGGAGGTCTATATGATGTTTCGAAAAATCATAGCGGCGATGCTTTGTGTCTGCGTTCTGGCACTTGGCGCAGCGGGATGCGCTGAGCAGAAAGAGAAGGAACCGCCGGAAAAGACAGAGACCGTAAGCCTGTACCTGCCGGATGAACAGGCGGAGTATGTGGAAGAAACTAAAATGGAGATCAAGGTCAAGGGCGATGATATCGCAGGTGCAATGATCGCGTCACTGGTGGAACAGGGTGCATTGCCTGAGGGGACTGCGGTCAAGCAGTTTTCCAAGGAAGAAGATGTACTCATGCTCGATCTCAATCAGGCGTTTGCGGATGGATTGATGGAGACCGGCACAGCAGGTGAGACCATGATGCTGGCATCGATCGTGGATACATTTCTGGTACACTATGGTGCGGCAAGCCTGACGCTGACAGTGGAGGGACAGACACTGGAAACCGGACATGCCATCTATGATGAGCCGTTCACGCAGGTCTTTGCAGCAGCACCGATCCAGTAAGTATAAGAGCTTTATGCAGAATAAACAGGCTCGGGATACCAAAGAACCCCTGCTTTTGCCAAGCAAAAGCAGGGGTTCTTTGGTATCCCGTTTGTTGTATTTGGGTAGGTGATTGGATTATGCTTCTGTTTTCCACAGACCATGCAGGTTGCAGTAGCCGTAGACTGCGATGACTTCGTCGCCATCGACCAGTGCAAAAGATGCTTCCGGTACATCACCTGGCAGCAGATCCTTGCGCTGTACGCCGTTTTTGGTATGCAGGGCGATGAAGCCGATGTTGTGCTTTTCTTCCATTGGGTGTGCAACCTCGCCAACAGAGACCTTAACCAGATTGCCTTCCTGCGTCATTACAGGTACATGCTTTTCGCCAGCACCGTCGCGAACGCTTGGGTCGAGCAGCTGCATCTTCTCGCCGCAGCAGAGTACCGGTACTTTGTGATCGACTGTCTTTTCGATGACGTTGCCACAGTGCTTACAAATATAAAAATTCAGTTCCATAATAAAAGTCGCTCCTTCTCGAATGGTGATCTATCAAGTGAATGTGCCGTGTATCTTGTTATTGTCTACGATAATAGTATACATTCTCCTTTGTGGAAAGTCAATTCAAAATTGCGCAAATAAAAACAGGGTTTCTTGTGCGTGTTGCCTAAAAAAAGAGAGGTCTTTACAAGGAAGACATGGAATATAAAAGGAATGAAAAGAATACATGAACTTTTGACGGAAGCTATTGACAAACCAGAGGGGAAGGGATATCATGTAATCAATCGGAAGATTTATCCTGGTAAAAAGTGAAAACAAGCAATGAGGCGCTCGCCCACCGGACCAATGAAAGCGAGGGAGAACGACTATGACTCCAATCAGCAATTTGTCCAGCGACCGTTATATTCAGGAACAAATCGATATCATGACCCAGTTGCTTACACAAATGTGTGATACTTATGCCATTGCACGCATCCGAATCCAGCTATGGAATCTGGAGTCTGAACGCGCTCGGCTGCTCGCACATCCAACGCATTAAACTTGATTTACATGCATATCATAGAGGTATGCCAAAAAGCACGCTTTGGCGTGCTTTTTGTATGCAAAAAAGAAAGCCGGATTTCCTTTTTGATTTGTCCATATTGTATGAAAAAACCCTGCCAGAGCACGCAAAGCATTGATTTTTTAAGGGATTTTGTGGTATGATATCAAATGCGAGGTATCGAGCCGGTCAAATATCAAATGATAGGTTTGGATAAATCAAAAATTTTTCAAAAGGGGACATTGGATATGTCGAAAAGAAAACAGGCGATTTTAGAAGCCATCGAATTGTATCTCAAAAGCGAATTTCAGACAACCCCCGCAAAAGCAACCCCCTATCAGCTGCATACAGCTGTATCGCATGCCATTATGGCAGGCATCGCAGACCGCTGGCTGGTAAGCGAAGAAAAACACAGAAACGCGCGTCACGCGTATTATTTCTCAGCAGAATTTTTGATGGGTCGTATGATCTACAACAACCTTTTGTGCCTTGGCATGACCGAAGAAGTGGGTCAGCTGCTCGAAAAGAATGGTGCGTCTCTCGATTCCTTTGAGGAAGTGGAAGACTGCGCGCTGGGCAATGGTGGTTTGGGACGCCTTGCCGCCTGCTTTCTGGATTCGGCAGCGACCTTGGATCTGCCGCTCGACGGCTATGGCATCCGTTACAAGTATGGTCTGTTCAAGCAGAAGATCGAGGGCGGCTTCCAGAAGGAAGAAGCAGACGACTGGACGCGCTATGGTGATCCGTGGAGCCTGCGCCGTGAAGATGAAGCAGTCCGCGTAGAGTTTGCAGACCAGACCATCGTGGCTGTGCCGTATGATATGCCAGTCATCGGCTATGGCACGGACAATATCGGTACCCTGCGTCTGTGGCAGGCAGAGCCGATACAGGCATTCGACTTTAATTTGTTCAATGCACAGCAGTATGATGCAGCCGTTGCAGAGCGCAACCGCGCGGAGGATATCTCCCGTGTACTGTATCCAAACGATTCCACCGATGACGGTAAGATCCTGCGCCTCAAGCAGCAGTATTTCTTCTGCTCGGCTTCCCTGCAGGACATCATTCGCAAGTATAAGAAGACCTACGGCAATGACTTCTCCCACTTTGCAGAGATGAATGCGATCCAGCTCAACGATACCCATCCGGTTATTTCCATTCCGGAACTCATTCGTCTGCTGACCGATATGGAAGGATTGTCCTTCGATGAGGCACTGGCGATCTGCAAGCAGGTATTCGCATACACCAACCATACCATTCTGGCAGAAGCACTTGAAAAGTGGAGTCAGCACCTGATGGAGCGTGCGATCCCACGCGTATTCCATATCATCGTAAAGCTCGATCAGTATCTTGGCGGAGAACTGCATCAGAAGGGCATCGTTGGCGATCAGGAATATTCCATGCGCATCTTGCAGCACGGTACTGTACATATGGCATATATGGCAATCTACTGCTCGCGCTATGTCAACGGTGTTGCACAGCTGCATACCGAGATCCTGAAAAATGATGTCCTGCGCGATTGGTACCAGATCTATCCGGAACGCTTCCAGAACAAGACCAACGGCATCACACAACGCCGCTGGCTGGCTCTGTGCAATCCTGAGCTTGCAGAGTTGCTCACACGTCTGCTTGGCAATGAAAGCTGGAAGACCGATCTGTCCCAACTCAAGACACTGGAAAAGTATGTCGAAGATGAGGATG
Organism: Butyricicoccus sp.; assembly: GCA_020025755.1. Lineage (GTDB taxonomy): Bacteria > Bacillota > Clostridia > Oscillospirales > Butyricicoccaceae > Butyricicoccus. The sequence continues at coordinate 5,179 of JAHHRO010000041.1, forward strand.
TCATGCGTGAGCTGTGCAAGATCAAGCTGCACAATCATGAAAAGCTGGCAGAGTTCGTACAGAAGAAGGATGGCATCACACTTGACCCCAATACCTGTTTCGATGTGCAGATCAAGCGTCTGCATGAGTATAAGCGTCAGTTCCTCAATATCCTTGCGATCCTTGAACTGTATTATGAGATCGCAGAGGGCAGCCTGACCGACTTTACGCCCACCACATTTATCTTTGCGGCAAAGTCTGCGCCGGGGTATGCGCGTGCAAAGGGGATCATCAAGCTCATCAATGAGGTCGCAGCACTGATCGATCGCGACGAGCGTGTACGCGGCAAGATCAAGGTTGCATTCCTCTCTAATTATAATGTATCCTACGCAGAGAAGATCATTGCAGCGGCAGACGTTTCTGAGCAGATCTCGACCGCGGGTAAGGAAGCATCTGGTACAGGTAATATGAAGCTGATGGCAAACGGTGCAGTGACGCTGGGTACGCTCGATGGTGCAAACATTGAGATCGTTGAGGAAGCCGGCAGCCTCAATGAATATATCTTCGGTGCGACCGTTGAGGAGATCCGATCCGTTCAGGAGCATTACAACCCGAATGGTATGTATCACAACGACTACAAGATCAAACGCGTGCTCAATGCGCTTGTAGATGGCACGCTCAATGACGGTGGTTCCGGTATCTTCCGCGAACTGCATGACTCTATCGTGTATGGTGCAAGCTGGCATCGCCCTGACCAGTACTTCCTCCTGCTGGACTTCGAGCGTTATCTGGAAGCAAAGAAGCAGGTTGCAAGGGACTATAAGGATGAACTGGTATTTGCAAAGAAGCGTTGGATGAATATTTGCAACAGCGGTAAGTTCTCCTCGGACAGAACCATTGCGGAATACGCAAAGGATATCTGGCATATTGAGAAGGTATAATCCCTTCTTTTGCTGAACTGATTTGCATAAAAAGAAACTGGGTGTGTTCAGGAATCAACCTGAGCACACCCAGTTGTTTTATGCAGGGAACTTCAGTTCTGTATCAAATCAAGCCGGAAAACAGGGAAGCCGCGCCGACGGTGATGAGTCCGGAGACGGCGATCGCAAGGCTGCTCATCGCGCCTTCCACTTCACCCATCTCAAGTGCCCGTGCGGTACCGATCGCATGGGCTGAGGTGCCAATGGCAATGCCTTTTGCAATGGGCTCGGTGATATGGAACAGCTTGCAGACGCTGTCTGCGATGATGTTGCCCAGCACACCGGTCAGGATAATGACGGATACTGTAATTGTAACAATGCCGCCAAGTTCCTCGGAAACGCCCATGCCGATCGCGGTCGTGATGGATTTGGGCAGGAGGGTCACATATTCAGTGTGCCCAAGCCCAAACAGGATGCACAGTGCAAACACGGAGCCGATGCTGCTGAGGACACCGGCGACGATCCCGATTAGGATCGCTTTCATGTTGTGTATGAGCAGATGCAGCTGCTCATAGAGTGGGATGGCAAGGCAGACAGTGGCAGGGGTCAGCAGATAGCTGAGGTATTTTGCACCTGCATTGTAGCTTTCGTAATCGACCTTTAAGAAAAGCAGGGCGGCGATGGTGACTAGAATAGAGACGAGCAAGGGATTGCACAAGGCGAGGTTGGTCTTGCGCTTGAGCCACAGTCCTACCTCATAGCTTAGAATACTAATCATTACACCAAAGAATGTGGCGGAACTTAGGATCTCAGACATCGTCCTCCTCCTTTCGCGTGCGGCGCAGGACGCCTTGTGTTACGCGACCGGTAATGCCCATGACAAAGATGGTTGTCAAGACGGTGATGACAGAGAGTGGGAGAAGGATCGCCTGCAGAGCTTGCCAGTGATCCAACAAGCCAACGGCAGCAGGGACAAACAGGACGGGCATGATCTCGATGAGGAATTTTCCGGCATCCTGTACAGCGGAAAGTGGGAGGATATGTGTGGAGAGCAGGAACAGCAGGAGCAATAATCCGTAGATGCTCACAGGGATCGGGAGGGGGAGGATCGCACGCAGGATCTCGCCTGCAAATGTAATCGCCAGAATAATGCCGAATTGTTTGAGAAGTTTCACAGTAGTTCCTTTCTGTATATGGATGGAGAATAACGACCGAACTTTATGATACGCCGATTTGCAGATCTGTCAAGGGGCAGTGTAACGGATATCAAATGATTTACAGATACATTTCGGGCAGATCGGAGAGCGGCAGCGGTGGTGCAGAACGGATGTATTCCGAGGGGGACATGCCTGTGACGCGGCGAAATACCTTCCCGAAATAACCGGCATTGGAAAAGCCGGTGCAGGCGGCAGCCAGTTCGAGTGATATCGTTCCACTGCGCAGCAGACGCTTGGCACAGTTGATACGGATCTGGGTCAGGTATTGTCCGGGACTGATGCCGACCGCGGCGGAAAATTTGCGGATCAGATGCGAGGAGGAGACCTCCAGCCGCTCTGCCAGATCATCGATCCCATACAGATGTGCGAAATCCTCATGCATGATGGCGATGGCGTGCTGGATCAGGGGGGGATAAGGCTGTGCCGTTTCGGGTGGGGCACTCGCTTCTGCAAGCTGTGTCAGCAGTGCGAACGCAGCGGCACTGGCGGCAGCACCATCCGGAGCGTGTCCACTCTGTGCAAGATGGAGCAGCGGAAAAAGCTGGGCGGACAGGGAGGAGGTGCCATTGGGAAAGTATGGACTGTATGCAAGGGTGCTGCCCAAGATCTGCGTGGAGGCTTGTCCAGTCAGCAGTGCACCCAGCAGGATGGTATCTCGTTCGGCTGACAGCGGAAACGGTGTATCGGTGTGAAAGCCGATCGCTGCACCTCCGGCAATTTCCAGCGGCTTGGGTTCGAATGGAGTGGACAGGCGGCCATCTGTGACACCGATGACCCAGAATCCGGAACCGGCTGGAAGCTGCAAAGTGTTTCCGGCAGGAAGTGGGGTATAGGTACAGCAGGTGAGCCGTGCAAAAGCCGCAACACTGTGCGGCGCAGCAGGGGGGCTCCATGTGAAAGGCTCCATGATAGACCTCGATTCTGTGGCATGGGTGGAGAAATGAAAAAAACCGCCTTTTCAAATGAAAAAGGCGGTTTTGGAGCTAGTAGTCGGACTCGAACCGACGACCTGCGCATTACGAATGCGCTGCTCTACCAACTGAGCCATACTAGCAGATGAAAAGATGGATACAGAACACATCTAGTCAACATGACTATTCTAACACAGAGGGCGGCACGGCGTCAATAGCAAAATGCAAAAAAACGGAAATTTTTTGGGGAAAACGCTTGACAATTTGGAAAAGTCCGATATAATAAGGAATATCCTTGCTCATGACAAAGGTCGTGGGCCAAAGTCCAAAAGGAGGTGCAATCACATGGCAAAGGTAACTGGCAAGTACGAAACTCTTTTCATTGTCAACCCTACCCTCGGTGAGGAGGAGATCACTGCACTGGTGCAGAAGTTCCAGTCCCTCGTAGAGGCAAACGGTACTGTAGACAAGGTTGAGGATTGGGGCAAGCGTCGCATGGCTTATGCGATCGATGACCTGCATGAGGGCTACTACACCCTGATCCAGTTCACATCTGCTCCGGCTTTCCCGGCAGAGCTCGACCGTATCTACAAGATCACGGACGGCGTAATGCGTTCTATCATCGTAACCCTGGACTAAGGTGGTGACGTAACGTGTTGAACAAAGCGATCCTTATGGGTCGACTGACCCGTGATCCCGAACTGCGTCATACGCAGTCTAATACCGCTGTTGTTTCGTTTAGTCTTGCGATCGATCGCGACCGCAGAGGCCCGAACAACGAACGCCAGACCGACTTCATCGACTGTGTCGCTTGGGGTCGTACTGCGGAATTCGTGAAGCAGTGGTTTAGCAAAGGGATGATGGCAATCGTTGTTGGCCGCATCCAGTCGCGTAACTGGGAAGACAAAAACGGAAATAAGCGTGTAAGCATCGAGATCAATGCAGACGAAGTTTCTTTCGGTGAGACCAAAAAGTCTCGTGAATCGAATGGCTTCGGCGGCTATGATTCCGGCTCGCAGATCCGTCCTGAGGGAATGAACATGGCAAGTCAGGCTCCAAGCATGCCGGCGTATGACCTTCCGGTCAGCGACTCGGAATTCTCGGAGATCGACGACGATGATTCAGACGTTCCCTTCTGATATTTGAAAAAGGAGGTACTTGGCAATGGAAGAGACCAAAAAGGAATTTACTCCTCGTCCGGAGCGCGCACAGCGCGGAGGACGTCGCCGCAGAAAGGTTTGCTCTTTCTGTGTAGATAAGGTAGAGGCAATCGACTACAAGGACGTAGCAAAGCTGCGCCGTTATATGTCTGAGCGTGGCAAGATCCTGCCTCGCCGTATGACCGGCACTTGCGCAAAGCATCAGCGTCAGCTGACCGATGCGATCAAGCGTGCGCGTCATGTTGCTCTGCTCCCTTATACTGCGGAGTAATCAAAACAGATATTAGAAAGACCTGCTCTTTGGAGCAGGTCTTTTTGCATATCAGTTGTCAAATTCACGCATTTTAACAAGGTAATCGTAGTCATCGCCCATGGAACCAGTCGCTGAGAAACGATAAGTACCTTTGCTATATGTTGCACCATTGCTTTCGATCAGTTTGTGTGAGTTTGCTTTGACGGTCACGGAAAGTTCTCCGTTCATATTGGAATCGTTCCACTTGCGTCCCTTTTCTTTTTGCAGTTTGATCGTGATATCAAAATCCGCATGGTTCTCAATGTAAAAGCGTGTCGTAGTGGTGTCGGAAACCTCAAACGCACCCGAAATACCGGAAGAATCGTTACAGCCGGAAGAACGCGTGAGTTCAAAGGTCGTGATGTCATTACGGGAAACCGTTTCATTGGATTTTTCAGTGGGCTTGTAAACAGCCTGTGCAAGGAGTGAGCATACCAATAATGCGCACACCAGAATAGAAGAGATTACAAACTTTTTCATATTGATCACACTCCTTTATGATGATTATAATATAACATAAAATATGATGCAAGAGAAAATTCGTTGATTTCGTTGGCTTCAGACACGCTCTGGGGAGTTATACAAAAAAGCGATGCGCATAGAAACTCCATGCGCATCGCTGGTATCATTATATTTTTGATATTGTTCAGGGTTACGATGCAAAATCGATTCGCAGGCACGCGCCGCAGTCCTGTACAGCCTGACGCACCTGCTCGACCAGAACACATTCATCCATTTTTTCAGGGTTAAAGCTGATACTCAGTGCCAAACGACCGGAAATATGCGTGAAATCCAGCACGATATCTGCGGGACAGTTGGCATCGATGATCCCGGAGAAATGCAGCTCAGAGGGAACCAGATCATGGAAGCCTGCAAAACGTACACCGGTAAGTCCATTGTGTGGCAGGAGACGAAGCGTCTCCGCAGAGGGGGCATACTCAAGCTCTGCGAATAAAGCAGTGTTTTCACCACGCTTTAAGATACGAGTTTCGCGGCTCATTGCACGCAAAGAATTCGGAAACTTGGGCTGCTTGCTCTCTGCCAGCATGGAAACATGCTTGTCTGCGAGCAGATGTCCGATCACATCGGTCAGTATATTGCGCACATCACCGTGCAGGTTTGTGGGCGCAAAGAGATAATAGCGATTTTCCTCCGCTTTTTTTAACATCTCCCAACCGGTAGAGGATGTGAAAGTAGTTGTTCTATTCATAGCAAAGAAGATCCTTTCTAAAAAAAGACAGTGATAATCCGTACTGCCTAGCGGTTTAGTTCGTTTAGCTATTGTACCCTTTCTTGGCACAATGTGCAATAACATTATCATAATTTTGTGTAAAATGCGTATAAAAAATTCATCTCATACCAAAATAAAGAAAAAAATATAACATGTTATGTAAAAAGTGATTTGTATTCGCATGGACTATTTGTGCGCTTTGCAATGAGGTGTTGTTGATAATATCCAAATAGGGGGGTAAAATTCGACTCGAATCAACCTTGGATAACAAAAAATCCCCTCGATTTCGAGGGGATTTGTGAGAAAATCCATTATTCGCTAAGACCCAAAGCCAGAAATTCCGCATGGGCTTTCCGGTTTCCGCTGACGATGGAACACGGACGATCCAGCGTAAGCGGAGATCCATCCAGCTGGGTTGCGATGCCGCCGGCTTCTGAAAGGATCAGTGCACCCGCTGCAAAGTCCCACGGCTGGAGGATACATTCAAAGCCGAGTTCAACACGGCCACAGGCAATATCGGTAAGATCAAGTGCAGCAGAACCAAAACGGCGCAGATCCTGCATACGATCCATCAGTTCTCCTGCGATTTTGAGCGAACGCGCACGGAGAGAACGATCGTAAGGAGAAGTGCCAAAACAGAATACACCCTCTGATAAGGTGCGTTCAGAAACAGAAATACGATCCCCATTCAGAAATGCACCCTCGCCTTTTTGCGCAGAGAACAGTTCATCGCGGTAAGGGTTGTATACAGCACCGCAGATCAGTTCACCATCTCGTGCAAGGGCAATGGACACCGCAGAATGATTCATGCCGCGCACAAAGTTTGCGGTACAGTCGATGGGATCGACGATAAATGCAAGCCCGTGCAGTGCATCTTCGTGCACGGTGTCTTCTTCGCCAACAAAATGGGCGTCAGGGAAGTCAGCCAGAAGCTCTTTGCGCAGGAAGTTCTGTACGTTGAGGTCATATTGGGTGACAAAGTTGCCGACCCCTTCCTTTTCGGTGACGCTGTTTCGGATCTCCTGTGCAGATAATAGGATCTGCCCTGCTTTATAGGCGGCAGATTTGATTGTTATAAACATTTTTGTGTTTTTCATGGCATATCACTGAAAACGGTTGTGTGTATGGCTGTATGTATAGCCGAGTGGTGCAAGACGATCACATAGTTCAGCGCGATTGACCTCGAGTTCCCTGCACAGGTCATCAAGATCGGAAAAATCATCGCGCAATTTGGTGTTGATGTAGCTTAATAAGATCATAGGGTCATGGGGTAACATGGATGTCTGCTTCTTCCTTTCGTTCTGTTATAGGGGATGTATGTTTGTTGGGGGTACACGCCGTATTTTGAGGCTGTGTGTTTGGGTAATCCTTACGCCGAAAATGCGGCAGCAGGCTTTCGACCGCGTGGGATTCCGCGTGGTTGTCGAGCTGCCGGATGAACAGGAACTTCCGAACAACGAACAGGAGTGCGACCGAGATGATCGTAATGAGGTTATCGATCGGGGAAGTGTGCGTCAAAACCATTTGGCGTGCTACGGCAAGCATCATGACTTCTACAACGGTATCAATGGTATAGCTGAAGATCATCTTGACGAATTCGATGCCAATGATGATGGTCATTGCCGTGGTCAGATAGCTTTGCAGGGATTCCGGACTGGAAACGATTTCAGAGAGACGGATGTCGAGAAACAGTCCGAGGGTGGAAGTGGCAACCGCAGTCAAGATACAGATGCCAACCAGAATTTCAAGCCGAACCGCGATGCGGTAAAGCTTGGTCTGGATCATATCCTTCAAAATAAAGTCCTCCAATCATGAAGATACTTTTATTATACTGTGGGGACGGGGGATTGTACAGAAAAATTATGTGGTGTTTTTTACCAATATCGTAGGAAATTACCTGAGGTTTCTTTTCTATTTGATGTTTTCCGTTTAAAATGCGCATTGCAATCATGCCGACAAAATGATACAATAAAATCAAATTACAAGGGCCGTGCGCGTGGTGGATCGAAAGGACGCGGGCGGCAGTTTTTTTGTGATAGGGGATGTACAGCTTTTGTACATTGGAGACCATTTCCGAAAGGAGAAGATATGTTCACGACGCAAAATTATCTGGTCGCGTCTACATTGGACGAGGCATATGAACGCAATCAAAAACCCAAGAGTACCATTTTGGGTGGCTGTGGATGGCTCAAGATGGGCCGCCGTGCAATGTCTACCGCGATCGATCTGTCAGGGTTGGGTCTGGATAACATTACGGAGACGGAGGATTTCTTCGAGTTGGGCGCAATGGTGACTCTGCGCCAGATGGAAACGCATGAGGGGCTGTCAGCATACTTTGGAGACTGCATTGCACAAAGTGTTAAGCAGATCGTTGGCGTACAATTCCGTAACGGCGCAACGATCGGCGGAAGCATTTGGGGCAGATTTGGATTTTCTGATCCACTGACCCTATTCCTTGCATTGGATGCGCAGGTTGTACTGCATCAGGGCGGTGTTGTGGCACTCTCTGATTTTGTACACATGCCGTATGACCGTGATATCCTGACGATGGTACGCCTGCCCAAGCGTGGGCAGAGAACCGTTTACCTTTCACACCGTGCAGCTGCAACCGACTTCCCAGTGCTTGCGGTTGCCGTTTCGGAGACGGAGGGACAGCGCATCGCGGCAGTCGGCGCACGTCCCATGCGTGCGGAGCGTGTGTTGGGGACAGATGAAGAAGGTGCAGAGGTGTTTGCACAACGCTGCGCAGAGGAGCTTGACTTTGCTTCGAATCTGCGCGGCTCGGCAGAGTTCCGTGCACATCTGTGCCGCGTGCTGGTACGCCGTGCGGTACAGGCATTGGAGGAGGTATGACCGATGGAAATTTCTTATGTACTCAATGGAAGAAAATATACCGATGATGTCTCTCCGGCACAGCCTTTGACCGAGTACCTGAGAAGTAAGGGCTGCTTCTCCGTCAAGCGTGGATGTGAGACCTCAAACTGTGGATTGTGTACCGTACTTGTAGAGGGCAAGCCGGTTTTGTCCTGCTCCACGCTGACGGCACGGATCAACGGAAAAACCGTGGAGACGCTGGAAGGCTTGCAGGAGCAGGCGGAGGAGATCGGCGGCTATCTGGCAGGCGAAGGTGCGGAACAGTGCGGATTTTGCAGCCCCGGACTCATTATGAACATTATTGGTATGCTGCGTGAACTCAAGAACCCGACGGAGGAACAGATCCGCAATTACTTGGCAGGCAATCTGTGCCGCTGCACAGGATATGTGGGGCAGCTGCGTGCCATTCGCAAGTATTTGGCAGAAAAGGAGGAAGCATGAAGCGGAAGTATGTAGGTACTGGTGTACACAAGACAGATGCAAAAGCACTCACGACCGGCAAGCCGGTCTATACCGATGACATTGCACCGGCAAACTGCCTGATCGTAAAGGTGCTTCGCTCCCCCTATGCACATGCCTTGATCGAGGAGATCAATACAGAGATCGCGAAGAAGGTTCCGGGGATCGCCTGTGTACTGACCTTTAAGGATGTGCCCCGTCATCGCTTTACAATGGCGGGTCAGACGTTTCCAGAGCCGTCTCCTTATGATCGTCTGATTTTGGATCAGCGTGTACGCTTTGTGGGCGATGCGGTTGCCATCGTTGCAGGTGAGACGGATGAGGCGGTGGATCGTGCACTGCGTATGATCAAGGTCAAGTATCAGGTGCTCGAACCGGTGCTGGATTTCCACACTGCCAAGGACAACGCGGTTTTGATCCATCCGGAGGAAGACTGGGTGGCAAACTGTCCGGTCGGCGCGGACAATCAGCGCAACCTGTGCGCGTGCGGTCAGGACGGACATGGCGATATCGATGCGGTGCTGGCAGACTGTGATGTTGTGCTGGAGCGCACCTATCACACCAAAGCGAATCAGCAGACCCCAATGGAGACCTTCCGCACCTATACGCAGCTTGATGCGTATGGCCGCTTGAATATCATCTCCTCTACACAGGTTCCATTCCATGTGCGCCGTATCCTTTCCATTGCTTTGGGGATCCCCAAGTCCAAGGTGCGCGTGGTCAAGCCGCGTCTGGGCGGCGGCTTTGGCGCGAAGCAGACGGTCATTACCGAGGTATATCCGGCGATCGTCACCATGAAGACTGGCCGTCCGGCAAAGATCATTTACACCCGTGAGGAATCCATGATCGCATCCAGTCCACGTCACGAAATGGAAGTGACCGTGCGCATTGGTGCAATGAAGGATGGGCGTATCCGTGGTATTGATCTTTACACGCTGTCCAATACGGGCGCATACGGTGAGCATGGCCCAACGACCGTCGGTCTATCCGGTCATAAGTCTATCCCACTGTACAGTAACCATCAGGAGGCATTCCGCTTCCGTTATGACGTTGTATATACCAATGTCATGTCCTCTGGCGCATATCGCGGATATGGTGCAACACAGGGCACATTTGCCGTAGAATCCATTGTCAATGAGCTCGCAGATGTATTGGGACGTGACCCGATCGACCTGCGTATGCAGAACATGGTACGCGAGGGACAGGTCATGCCGGCATACTATGGCGAAACTGCTTCTGCCTGTGCACTCGATCGCTGTGTACAGCGCGTGCGTGAGATGATCGACTGGGATCACAAGGTAAAGCCGCGTGTTATGCCGAACGGAAGGGTACGCGCAGTTGGTATGGCGATGGCGATGCAGGGCTCTGCGATCCCGAATGTGGATGTCGGAGCGGTCATCATCCGCCTTTCGGATGACGGGACCTATAATATGCTGATTGGCTGTACGGATATGGGTACAGGCTGCGATACCATTTTGGCGCAGATGGCGGCAGACTGTCTGGATTGCCGTATGGAGGATATCGCTGTATATGCATCGGATACCGATACCGCACCGTATGACTCAGGCTCGTATGCATCAGCAACGACCTATGTCACGGGTATGGCTTGTGTACGCGCATGTGAAGAACTACGCGAAAAAATTCTGCGAGCGGGTGCAAAGATCTTGATGATCGAGGAAGAAGCGGCAGCGTTTGATGGACAGCGTGTCTATGCGCTGGAAGATGACAGCCGTTCGGTTTCGCTTTCGGATATCGCGTATAGTGGACAGTGCAACTGTAATGAAGTATTGTCTGCAACCGTGAGCCATACTTCTCCGGTTTCTCCTCCGCCGTTTATGGCTGGTGCATGTGAGGTCGAGGTCGACCTGGAAACTGGACATGTAGAACTCATTGACTATGTGGCTGCGGTGGACTGCGGTACGCCCATCAACCCCAATCTTGCTCGTGTACAGACCGAAGGCGGTCTGGTGCAGGGCATCGGTATGGCTTTGTATGAGGATATTGTCTATGCAGCAGACGGAACCAATTTGTCAAACTCCTTTATGCAGTATAAGATTCCGACACGTCTGGATATTGGAACCATTCGTGTGGAATTTGAGAGCAGCTATGAGCAGACTGGTCCGTTCGGTGCAAAGTCCATTGGTGAGATCGTAATCAATACGCCTTCTCCGGCAATTGCAGATGCGGTCGCGCGTGCGACAGGTGTGCATATCCGTACCTTGCCGATTACGGCAGAAAAAATCGTCTGCGGACGTATGGAAAATCAGGACGAAACATAAATATAAAACCAGCGGACTTTGTGCCGCTGGTTTCAGAGTGTCAAAAAAGTCTTTGTGCCAGTTTTATCTGGAGCGAAGCGACTTAA
>JAHHRO010000042.1 GCA_020025755.1 Butyricicoccus sp.
CTGTAAATCTGTCGTCTATGACTTCGATGGTTCGAATCCATCACCTCCCACCAAACCAAAAGACACCTTTCGGTGTCTTTTTTGTTTATTCTTTTCTAGTAAAACAGACCACATCGCCCTTTTGTCTGACGGTAAACACCGCCTGTTCTGCAAATGTGATCTTCCCTGTAAACTCCACATCATATCCGAGCTCATCCGGATAGCCACACACCATCGCCGCAAGCCGCTTTCCTCTCACGAATACCAGCTGTACCATGCCTTCATTGACCGTCTCGCGAATCCGGCTGCTGCGAAATCCGATCGCTGCCTCGATCTCCTCTTTCCCTGTGTACGGCGGAAAGGTATACACCGCATCCCATTCAAATGGTACGACTGCATTGAGGGTCGTTTCCCCCTCGGCTGTATGCATCAATGCAGTACCCAGCGTTTCCAGCTGTTTTTCGCTGCTCTGATATCCATACCACCAGTATCCCACGCCCACAAGGAGCAGGACAGCGATCCCTGCAAGGATCTTTTTTGCCATACCAAACACTCCAATCTAAAGAAATCAAGGGAGACCATGTACCATAGCCCCCCTTTATCGCTCTACCGTTTGAGAAACAATGTGATCTCCGCGATCGTCAGCAGCACACCTGCTGCCAAAATCATTTGGATCTGCGGAACCAAAAATACTGCAAACCGAACCATATCATCCACCTATCCATTCCAAATACATCGGTAATTCTATGGCGATCCTGATTCCCCACACTGCAAACAGTACGATCACTGGCAGCTTTTGCGCCCGTTCCTGCACCTTGACCGGCATCCGCAGCAAACGGATCAAAATCAGATAGCAGAGAAACCCAGCGGCTGCACCTGCGGTGTTCAAAATCAGATCATCGATCGAGGTCGCTCTGTAATTGAACAGCTGATTGCATTCAATAAACAGGGACATCGCAAAGCCAAAGCCTATGACGCGCTTCATATTGCGCCAGCCCGCCCAAAAGAGGGGCAGCAGGAAGCCGAGCGGCACAAACAGCAGGATATTCCCGCCGATTTGGATCAATCGTCCGGCTCCCCCATTCGCCTGTGAGATCGCGAGAAGATCCGCAAACGGTACAAGGGAAACATCTGCACTGACTGCAAAATCACGGATCACCAGAAAATTGGTCGGTGTTGCACCTGTGATGCACAAGACCAGATACCAATAGATCCCCAGCAGGATCATTCCCATGATGTTTCCCCCGTTCCGCTTCATAACGCGTTTCTCCTTTCTTATTCTGCGCGCAGCGGCAGTCCTGTGATTTGACGCAGCAGCTCTATCGGTGCCTTTCCTTTGGGATATCTTGCGGAAACACCACTTGTACCTCGATTGCCATCTCTATAATACAGTCGGAATTCCAAATAATCTTGCCTGTCAAAATTTTCCCATGTAACATCCTTGCCCGCTGAATAGATCTGGTTGTCTGAACAGATATCCTGTGTCAATGCTGCGATCGTCTCAGGATCTCGGATCGTGATCAACTTTTCCATAGCATCGTCAGAGTCTGCGACTAATTTGGTTGGAAACTGCTGGATTTCGATCCATTCGACCCTTGTAACATCAAGCGGCTGCGGTTCCAGTCCAACGAGTTGCTTTAGCAGTGCCAATGTTTGGGTGTCCGAAGGATACACAGACATTTCTCTCAAGTCTGTCATAAGGAACGAATACATTTCTTCCTCAAACGCAGTTTGATCCTCTTCTGCACTTCCCAAAAAGCGCATCTGCATCACAGGGATCTCTTGATTGTGTTTTGCTACATTTCGGATCTGTTCTTCCTTTAATGCATCCAGCACCCGCTCAATATCCGTTGTTTTTTCGATCACATAGTTCGTACCAAGTCCCATTGGCACCATCTGCGCCGTCACCTGCAATCGGATATCGCCATCCGCAGTGTTTTCCGGAATTTGTGCCTGCTGAAGTGCCATATAGGATTTGATATAGCCTTCACTTTGCATCAAAGGATCCAACAGATCTCGAATGAGTTTCTCTCCGGTTACATATTTGCGGGAGACCCGTTTTCCATTTTTCAGTTCATAATGAATATAAACATCTGTATATGGATTGTTCTCCTGTTCGGTTTCCGAATCGACTGGAAACAACGCCTGACCGACCTGCGGAACAAGACGCTCCGCGATCTGTGTGACCAGATGGATGCTTTCCGGGTCTGTAAGGGGGACGATGTCCCTTGTCTTTGGTTCTCCCCAATTAAAGCCATATCTGGAACGATCTGCCATATTCCAAAGACCGACCGCCGCGATATCTGTTTCCTTTGGGATATAGCGATTATACCCAAACACATCCATACGCAGTCCAGCCAGAGCCGCAACCGCTACGATACATATCACAATCATCTGCTTCCAATGATGGAACATTGCCTTAAAGTCAAAATCATAGATGATCTCGACCACAGCATGAAACAGGACAATCCCCAAAAGAAGTCCAAACCATTCCCAGTTGTCGCTGCCGATAAACAGCGTCTTGAACAGCCATGCACACGCAGAACCCATAAACAGGCACATATACCAGCGGATCGGGGCTTTGAGGGGTGCAAATGCAATAGCCGTGCCTGCGCGTTCACTTTTTCTGCGCACAAACAGCACATAGGCAAGGGCGAGCAGCACGATCGTCCAAATTGTGGGTGCAATCAGGGCTCGCATCCCTGAGACAGAATCGAAGGACGCACCAAACAAGGACATCCCCTGCGTTTCCGCACTGGTGGCAAAATACTTGATGATTGGGCTCATAAAATACCAGCCATTTGCATGTTCCACATAGGTCTGTAAACAGCTCATTTTCCATGCATCAATCATGATCGCAAACAAGGGGATACCAAGTTGTGCCCAAACCCCTAAGAGAATGGTGATAATGGTATTCCCTGTTACCACCGTACAAACTACGGCAAGGGTATAGTTCAGCAGGAAAAATACGATATGCGCAAGAAAAGTCTGTATCAATCCTCCTGCTGTCAGCAGACCGCCCAGCTTCATGCTCATTACAGCAACTACGGTCAGACCAAATACGATCAGAAAAACAGGCAGTACCAACAAGATACCGGATATATAATTGAGTACAAACAGGCGTCCGCGGTTCATGGGGAGTGCATGATAAAAATCCACCTGCTGCCGATCATGCAGATAGCGGAACACCGCCACACCACACAGGATCGCCATGAACACGATGACAATCTTGATGAAAGGATTATCCATTGACAGGATCTGAAAAATATTCTCCTGTGCTTCTCTCAGGATCTGCTCTTTCGTCACCGCCGTCCTTCCAGCCTCTGTCAGATGGGTGTATTCCTCCATCCGTCTTTGAAAGTCTTGATTGAACACAAACACAGGCAAGAGCAGCGCGGAAAGCGAACCCAATAAGGTAAGCACAACTGCCCAGAGACGGCTGGACAGGTTACGCCGTACAAGCGTCTTATAGGATAAGTTTTTTGAGGTCATAACCCACTACCTCCGTTTCACTGATAAAGATCTCTTCCAGCGTCAGCGGAAGCATCTCATAAAAAGTCGGCTGCAAAACGGCGATCCGTGCTTCCAGCTCCTCGCGTGTTCCGCGCACCGTAATGGTATGAAGCGAACCTCTTTGCTCACGCTTCAGCACCTCTATACCGGCAAAGGGATCGTGCTCCAGCGGCTGCTGAATGATCATCTGTACCTTATGCATCCCGATCTTCATATCGTCGAGATCTCTGGAAAACAGGATGCCGCCGCGGTGCAGCAGACCAACATGGTCACAGATGTCCTCCAGCTCACGCAGGTTATGGGAGGCAATGACGGGTGTCATGCCGCGTTCTGCCACATCGCCTGCAAACAGCCCCTTCACTGTCTGCCGCGCCACGGGATCGAGTCCATCAAAGGTCTCGTCACAGAACAGATAATCGGTGTTTGCACTGATGCCGCAGATGACCGAGACCTGCTTCTTCATGCCCTTGGAAAAGGTGCGGATCTTGCGTCTGCCGTCCAGTCCAAAGCCGTCCATCAGTTCCTTGTATCGTGCATCATCGAAATGCGGATACAGTGCCTTATAGTAGCTTTTCATCTCGTCCGGTGTGCTGTTTGCAAAGAAATACTGCTCATCGGAAATATAAAAGCAGCGTTGCTTGAGTGCTTCATTTTCATACACGGTTTCATTGTCGATCGTGACCGTGCCTTCATCCGGCTGCAAAATACCAGCCAGCATACGCAGGAATGTAGATTTTCCGGCACCATTGGAACCGATCAATCCATACACGGAACCTTTCTGGATCTCCGTATCCACATGATCGACCGCAACCAAACCGGCAAAGCGTTTCGTTGCCTGCTGTGTTTGAATCATACGTTTTTCCCCCCTTGTTCTTTGATCCACTGAATAAAGGTCGTATCGTCTATCCCGATCTTTTTTGCGGTTTCCAGCAAAGCCAAGAATTGTGTTCGAATATCTTCCATACGACGCTCGCGCAGCATTGTTCCATTGGGTGAAACAAAGTTTCCCTTTCCTTTGACCGAATAGATGACCCCACGGCTCTCGAGTTCGCTATACGCACGCTGGATCGTATTCGGATTGATGGATAGCTCTGACGCCATCTGCCGGACGGAAGGCAGCTGACTATCCGCCAACAACACCCCATGCACAACCATTTGTTCAACTTCATCTACGATCTGCTCATAGATCGGACGACTATCTCGATAGTTGATGCCAAACATTGCGCGCCTCCTCTCCTTATGTGTATTAACTGTACTGTGTGTCTTAGTACAGTTAGAGTATAACATCCCCAGCACGGGCTGTCAATAGCCATCGCTGTCATTTTTATCCCTTCTTGTTTTTCGATCTATTTCTTTCTTTTTGTCATAAATATGCGATCTGCTCTTAATTCGTGTGCCATTTCATGATATAATATCTCTATACAAAAGTAAGATGACCCCAAAGAAATAATGAGAGCGCAGGAGGGTATCGTATGGTACAGATCGGAAATGAATGGGATAACATCCTCAAAAATGAATTTTCTGCCGATTATTTTCAAAAAATTGAGCAGACACTGGAAACCGAGTATGCAGAGCATGAGATCTTTCCACCCCGAGAGGATATTTTCAACGCACTGCGATATACTCCATATTCTGATGTAAAGGCAGTCCTGCTCGGTCAGGATCCCTATCACGGTCCTGGACAGGCACATGGTCTTTGCTTCTCCGTGCAGGCAGGCGTCACACCGCCGCCCAGTCTGCGCAATATGTTCAAGGAGCTGGAAAGTGATATGGGCATCCCCAAGCCGCAGAACGGCTGCCTGACTTCATGGGCACAGCAGGGCGTGCTGATGCTCAACACCACCCTGACCGTTCGCCGCGGTCAGGCAAACAGCCACAGCAAGATCGGATGGACACGCTTTACCGATACCATCATCAAGAAGCTCAACGAGCGTGAGACTCCGATCGTATTCCTACTATGGGGCGGTCCTGCACGCAATAAAAAGGCACTTATCACCAACCCCAACCACTATATTTTGGAGTGCGCGCATCCCTCTCCACTGTCCGCCCACAACGGATTTTTCGGCTGCCGCCATTTCTCTCAGTGCAATGAATTCCTGATGGCACATGGCATCGCACCGATCGACTGGACACTCTAAAGCACCACAAAACAAAAAAGTCTCTGGCATCCCAATTCGGGTACCAGAGACTTTTTCTTGCTGCAAAGCACTACTTCAAGCTGCCGCGCACGCCCCATGTGTCATATTCGCCCCATGAGAGGTAGATATCCTCCTGCGGAACACCCGTGACCTCAGTCAGCAGCCGGAATACGGCTTCCGTAAAGCATTTCTTGTCTGCAAATTCAGCTGTTTTGTAGCACCGTACATCTGCAAAAACAAGCGCACGCGCCTCCCCCTGAAAGTACATGGTATGGTTTTCTGAAATATCCACCATGAGTGCCTGTTCGGTCTTTCCAGGAATCAGCGTGATCTTCTCTCCCAATCCGGCTTTGATCGCGTTTTTCTGCGCATCGGATAGGGTTCCGGTTACATGTATTCCAATATATGGCATTGAAATCGACCCTCGCTTTCTTTGTTTTCTGTATCCATTATACCGTTTTACAGCAAATCTTTTTGAATCATTTGTAAATCTTTTTGGAGACACAAGACGAATCTCTGCATTTGTGTTATCATAGAAATACGGACATTGTATATCCGCATTTTTCAAAACCAAAGGAATGGATCACAATGGATATTAAGTGTACGCAAAATATTTTCAAAAGCTCCAATGGCCGCTCCAATGTGACCTATTATATCTTAACACCGGAGGGTGTGGAACTGCGCGGCATCGTACAAATTTCACATGGTATGTGCGAATACTTTTCCCGCTATACCGTATTTGCAAAATACCTTTGTTCCCTTGGATTTATCGTCTGTGGGAATGACCACATCGGACACGGTGCCTCCGCACCACGCACCAACGAACTCGGCTTTTTTGCCGTTCGTGACGGGTGGGATTTTTTGGTGCAGGATATGCAGAAGCTGACCGATATCATGCAGGCGCGTTATCCAGAACTGCCCTATTTCGTCTTCGGACATTCTATGGGGTCACTCATCACACGCATCTATCTCACCCATTGCGGCGAGCGGCTCTCCGGCTGTATCCTCTGCGGTACGGCAGGTCCGAACCCCTTGGCACGCACAGGCATCCGTATGGCGAATTCGGTCGCACATTCCAAAGGTATGACCTACCGTTCCTCGTTTCTCTCCAATCTGGCATTCAAAAACTATAACCGCAAGATCTCGGAGCCGCACACGACTTTTTCGTGGCTCAGCCGCGACCCCAACGTGGTACAGATGTTCCAATCCGATGCCAAGTGCAACTTTGTTTTTACCGCGACCGGCTTTCGTGATCTGTTCACCCTTGTGGAACGCGCCAATCATGCGCGCTGCTTCAAACAGACCCCCCATGACCTGCCGCTCCTGCTCATTGCAGGAGACCGCGATCCCGTAGGCGGCTACGGAGACGGCGTGCGCCGTGTCGCACGCTTGTACCATGCCGCCGGACAAAAAGATCTCGATGTGATCTTCTACAAGGATGCGCGGCACGAGATCCTCAACGAGACCAATCGGTTAGATGTCTTTGGTGATATCTCTCGCTGGTTAGAAAAACACCTTCCACATACCCAAACAGATTGCAGTGATACAAAGGAGGAACCACAGCATGTTATTGACAACGATTGAGACCTTACCCGATCAGAAATTTACAGCACTCGGTCTGGTACGCGGCAGCACCGTACAGTGCAAGAACCTTGGGCATGACTTTATGGCAGGGCTCAAGAATCTGGTTGGCGGCGAGATGAGTGATTATACCGAGCTTATGGAGGAAAGCCGCAACATTGCGACCGAACGCATGGTGCGTGAAGCCGAACGTCTTTCTGCTGATGCGGTCATCGGCGTGCGTTACAGTTCTTCTGCCATTGCCGCAGGTGCAGCCGAAATCATGGCATACGGCACAGCCATCAAATTCCTGTAAGTCACAGATTTCCATTGGATATCAAAAAGACGAGCCGCACGGCTCGTCTTTTTGTGCTTTGTCGTATTTACTTCGTCCACCATGCCTGTTCTGCGCCCTTCGCAAATTCGTCAAGGAAGCCCTTTACATTGGCTCTGATATCGCCGCCAAATACAGCCGATCCTGCAACAATCACATCCGCGCCTGCCGCGATACATTCTGCAACATTGTTCTGCTTTACGCCGCCGTCGATCTCCAGCTCGCAGGCATAGCCGCCTTTCTGGATCGCCTGCCGCACGGCACGGATCTTATCCATACATTCCGGAATGAATCCTTGACCGCCGAAGCCCGGCTCCACGGTCATCAAAAGGATCATATCGCAGTAGGGCAGCAGCTCGATCGCGGTCTCTGCCGGTGTCTTGGGCTTGATGACACAAGCCGCCTTCACGCCGGCGGCGCGGATCTTTTGCAGCTGCGCCTTGGTGTCCCCATTTGCCTCACAGTGCACTGTGATGATATCCGCACCAGCGGCGATAAAATCATCCAGATACGCGTCGGGATCTGTAATCATCAGATGTACATCGAGTACGGCATCGGTCGCCTTACGCAGAGACTTGACGACCGGCGCACCGATCGTAAGATTGGGCACAAAATGCCCATCCATCACATCCACATGCACATATTCCGCACCTGCATCGACTGCGATTTTGATATCCCGTGCAAGGTTTGCAAAATCCGCTGACAGGATGGACGGAGAAAGTTTGATTTTCATAAATGTAATACACTCCTTCTTCATCGGAAATCTGAGTGCGGCTGCGCGTTCTCATTTCGCATTTCTCCCAGAAGTGATCTGCTGCAATGCAGCATCTTTCTGAGAAACACCCAAAACTTCCTGTTGTACCCCCAACCCTTTGATTAAATTATACACGATATCCACATAATTTCAATGACGTTTCGTCAGATTATCGCTTGCACAGTGGGCACGGTTCAGGTATGATATTAGTAGGATTTTCTGTTTTTACAGGCAATTTTTTTGGTTATTTGACCAATTTCATTGCATTCACAGGAACAGAACCATGAAACAATCTGATTTTCTATTTGAAGGAGTCCGAAATGGCAGTTTATCGTTGTTATTCCGAGAAGCGCCCCGGTTTTGATGTTGAGGCGCGCGGACTGTTTGACAGCCTGCACAATCTTCTGGAGATCCACGCTTTGACCGGTGTGCGCTACCTGTGCCGCTATGATATCGAGGGTGTGGACGAAACCGTATACGAAAAGGCAAAGCGTATCGTATTTTCCGAGCCGATGGCTGACGTCTGCTATGATGAAACATTCCCTGCCTCTGATGGCGCACATACCGTGCTTGCGGTCGAGCCGCTGCCCGGTCAGTTTGACCAGCGTGCGGACTCCTGTGCCCAGTGTATCCAGCTGCTCGTACAGGGCGAACGTCCTGCCGTTGCCGCTGCCAAGGTCTATGTGCTCGAGGGCGATCTGTCTGCCGAGGATCTCGCGCAAATCAAGTCCTATCTTATCAATCCGGTCGAATCCCGAGAAGCATCCATGAACAAGCCGACCACCCTGCATACGGACTATGAAGTGCCGACTGAGGTGGCTTCCGTCTCCGGCTTTATCGGCATGGACACCGATGCACTTTCCGAAATGCAGCGTTCTATGGGGCTTGCGATGGATCTCGACGATCTCAAGTTCCTGCAAACCTATTTCCGCGATGAAGAACACCGTGATCCCACAATCACAGAAGTGCGCATGGTCGATACCTACTGGTCTGACCACTGCCGCCATACCACCTTCCTGACACAGATCGATCATGTGACCTTTGAAGATCCCATGGTACAGCAGGCATACGACCAGTATCTTGCGGCGCGTGTCGAGGTCTACGGCGAAGAAAAGGCAGCAAAACGTCCTGTGACGCTCATGGATATTGCAACCGCGGCTGCCAAGGTACTCAAAAAGCGCGGCTATCTGACAAACCTTGACGAATCCGAGGAGATCAATGCCTGCTCGATCCGCGTCACCGTACAGGTGGACGGCAAGCCGGAAGAATGGCTGCTCATGTTCAAAAATGAGACCCACAACCATCCGACCGAGATCGAACCGTTCGGCGGTGCAGCGACTTGTCTGGGCGGTGCGATCCGTGACCCGCTCTCCGGTCGTTCCTATGTTTATCAGGCAATGCGCGTGACTGGCGCAGGTGATCCGACCGTTCCGCTGTCCGAGACCATGGCACATAAGCTGCCCCAGCGCAAGCTGTGTACCACTGCTGCCGCTGGCTACTCCTCTTACGGCAACCAGATCGGCCTTGCAACCGGTTTGGTACATGAATTCTACCACCCGGGCTATGTCGCAAAGCGTATGGAGATCGGCGCGGTCGTAGGTGCTGCCCCTGCAAGCAACGTCATCCGTGAAGTTCCGGAAGCCGGCGATATCGTGATCCTACTCGGCGGCAAGACCGGTCGTGACGGCTGCGGCGGTGCAACCGGTTCCTCCAAGAAGCACACCGAGGATTCTCTTGAGACCTGCGGTGCTGAGGTGCAGAAGGGCAATCCGCCTGAGGAGCGCAAGATCCAGCGTCTGTTCCGCAATCCGGAGGTCACACGCATGATCCGCCGCTGCAATGACTTTGGTGCAGGCGGTGTATCCGTTGCGATCGGTGAGCTGGCAGATGGTTTGGATATCGACCTCAACGCAGTTCCGAAGAAGTATGACGGTCTGGACGGCACTGAGCTTGCGATTTCCGAGTCTCAGGAGCGTATGGCAGTTGTCGTTCGCGCCAAGGATGCGGATGCGTTCATCGCAGAGGCTGCAAAGGAAAATCTGGAAGCGGTCGTTGTTGCGGTCGTAACCGATGAAAACCGTCTGCGCATGCGCTGGAACGGCAAGCTGATCGCAGATGTCTCCCGTGACTTCCTGAACACCAACGGCTGTGCAAAGCATGCGGATGCTGTTGTTCCTGCAATGACTGCACCGAATTGTGCGATCCTGCCAGAGGGTGACACTGTGCGTGAGCAGATCCTGAACCAGATGTCCACGCTGGGCATTTGTCTGGAACGCGGCTTGACCGAACGTTTTGATGGCTCGATCGGTGCAAACTCCGTCTTTATGCCGTTCGGCGGCAAAAATCAGCTGACCCCTGCACAGGTCATGGCGGCTACTCTGCCTGCTCTGCATGGTCAATGCTCCACCGCTTCTGTCATGTCCTTTGGCTTCGATCCGTATTATACCGAGCAGAATCCATTCCTCGGCGCATCTGCCGCTGTGGTAGAATCTGTTGCAAAGCTGGTCTCTGCCGGCTGTGACTATAAGACTGCTTATCTCACATTCCAAGAATATTTCGAGCGTCTGGGTCGTGATCCCAAGCGTTTTGGTAAGCCCCTTTCTGCCCTGCTCGGCGCATACAGCGCACAGGAAGCCCTGTGTCTGGGCGCGATCGGCGGCAAGGACTCTATGTCCGGCTCGTTCGACGATATGGACGTACCGCCTACCCTCGTCTCCTTTGCCATTGCACCAGAGGAAGCAAGCAAGCTGATCTCTCCCGAATTCAAGGGCGCAGGTCACCCTGTTTACCTCTTTGATGCCGCATACAATGAGGACGGCTCGCCCGATTATCAGGCGATCAAATCCATGTGGGAGGAGATCACTCGCCTGATCCATTCCGGCACCATCGTTTCCGCTTGGGCACTGTCTGTCGGCGGCACCGCAGAGGCGATCTGCAAGATGAGCGTGGGCAATGATATCGGCTTCTCCTTCGACGACCTGTTCCCAGGTGAAGCACTGTTCCTCAAGAACTTCGGCGGCATCGTTGTCGAGTCCACAGAAGAACTGCCTGCTTACTGGAAGATCGGTACAACGATCGCAGAGCCGGAGATCCGCGTTGCAGATGAAGTCATCTCCCTCTCCGAGCTGAAATCCACGATGGAGGGTACACTGGAATCGGTATTCCCGACACAGGCACCAGCAACGGACGACAACCTCCGCACCATTTCCTACACCGAACGTACCGTATCCGCACCAGCTGTCAAGCACGCAAAGCCGCTCGCGATTATCCCTGTATTCCCGGGCACAAACTGCGAATATGACACCGCACGCGCGGTTGAGAACGCAGGCGGCGCAGCCGAAATTATTGTTGTACGCAACTTCTCCGCCGATGCTCTGGCACAGTCCGCGGCACAGCTGGAGGAAGCCATCCGCCGTGCACAGATGGTCATTCTGCCGGGCGGCTTCTCAGGCGGTGATGAGCCGGATGGTTCCGGTAAATTCATCGCATCCTTCCTGCGCGGCCCCGGCATCAAAGATGCCGTACATGAGCTGCTGCAAAAGCGTGACGGTTTGATGCTGGGTATCTGTAACGGCTTCCAGGCACTCATCAAGCTGGGTCTTGTACCCTATGGCGAGATCCGCGATCTGGATGAGACCTGCCCGACCCTAACCTTTAACCTCATTGGCCGCCATCAGTCCAGCTATGTGACCACCCGCGTTGCATCCGTCAAGAGCCCGTGGCTGTCCTCCTGTGAGGTGGGCGACCTCCATTCCATCGCCATCTCTCATGGCGAAGGACGCTTTGTTGCACCACAGGCAGAGATCGACCGCCTGATTGCAAACGGTCAGGTCGCATTCCAGTACACCGACCTTGCCGGTGCTCCGTCTATGGATATCGCATACAATCCGAATGGTTCCCTGTGCGCGATCGAGGGTATCACCTCTCCGGATGGACGTGTTCTGGGCAAGATGGGTCACACCGAACGCTTCAGCCCATACGTTGGCAAGAACATCTATGGCAAGAAGTATCAGCCGCTGTTTGAAAACGGTGTGAAGTACTTCCTGTAAGACAATGCATTTTCAAAATTGTATTCTGTGAATTCTCCAAAACTTGTAAAAACGCTGATATGCAAAAGCATATCGGCGTTTTTTGTACAGCAGTTGCATAAATTCAACGCTGGATTATCTGACAGCTTCCCAGCGAACCCACCAAATCAAATTTGAATTTTTAGGACACTTATGATATGATTAAAATAAGAAATTATTTGTATATATAGCAAAACAAAACGAATTTAGACGATAAAACATCAACAGGCAGAACTATATTATGGATGATCTTCTGAAAATCATTCCAGACCAAAACAGATAGAGGGTGAATCTTTATGGATGCAATTTTATCTAAAAAAGCAATGTCTGAAGAGGATATCAAAAGATTATATATTACTCCATCGATCACAGGTAAATGGGATGCTCAGAAAATTACGATGGAAACGCAGATCACAGATGGTAAAATCAACCTCAAGGGAAATCTTGCATTTCGTGAGAAACCTAAACGAGCAGATTATATCCTTTATTTAAACACAAATCATCCAATTGCAATTATTGAAGCCAAATCCAATAAGTACGGAATTTCTCACGGCTTACAACAAGCAATGGAGTATGCCAAGATGCTTGATCTCCCTTTTGCATTCAGTTCAAATGGCGATGGCTTTGCGGAGCATGATTTTCTGACCGGAAAGGAGCGTCAGTTTGGCTTAAATGAGTTCCCTACTGAAACGGAACTGATTGCTCGCTATAAGCAGGAGACTGGTTTGACTACGACACAGGAACAGGTTATAAACCAGCCTTACTACACCAGTCAAACCACCCATGCACCTCGCTATTATCAACGGATCGCCATCAATCGTACTGTAGACGCGATCGCCCGAGGTCAGAACCGCCTGCTGCTTGTAATGGCAACCGGTACAGGTAAAACATATACTGCGTTTCAGATTGTCTATCAGCTTCTGCAAAGCGGCTTAAAGCGTAAAATTTTATATCTTGCTGATCGCAATATTCTGGTAGATCAATCTATCCAGCAGGACTTTGCTCCGCTGGAAAAAGTGATCCATAAAATCAGTGTCTCCAAAGATGATATGAGTACAATTACCTCTCATCAGGTCTACTTCTCTTTATATCAACAATTGGTTGGAGATGATGACAAAGAACATTTCAGCGAACTGTTTTCACCAGACTTCTTTGATCTAATCATTGTGGATGAATGTCATCGTGGTTCCGCAAAAGAAGACAGTCGCTGGCGGCGGATCTTGGAGTATTTTCAGTCTGCAACACAAGTCGGTATGACTGCTACCCCAAAGGAAACGAAATATGTGTCGAATCTCAGCTATTTTGGAGAACCGGTCTACACATACAGCTTGAAAGAAGGCATTGAAGACGGTTTTCTTGCACCTTTCAAAGTAATCAATATCACAACAGATATTGCAGATGGCTGGAGACCTCGAAAAGGTCAAAGAGATAAGAACGGAAACGAAGTACCAGATCGTGTCTATACAAACAGTGATTATGATTACAATATCATCATTGAAGATCGCATTCAGCAGGTAGCAGCAGAAATCACACATTATCTGAAATCTACAGATCGTATGGCGAAAACGATTGTATTCTGTGCAACTGAGGATGCAGCAGAGCGTATGAGACAGGCTCTCGTGAATCTCAATTCAGATATGGTTCAGAAAAATCCGGACTATGTCGTGCGGATCACCGGCAGTGATACATATGGAAAGAGTAAGTTGGATTATTTTATTTCTGTTTCCGCGAAATATCCTGTCATTGCTACAACCTCCAAGCTGCTTTCTACTGGTGCGGACTGCAAAATGACAAAACTCATTGTATTGGATGAAATGATCGGCTCTATGACAGAGTTTAAACAGATCATCGGGCGTGGTACACGACTGAGAGAAAAAGAAGGCAAAACACATTTTGTTGTCATGGATTTTCGTAATGTAACCCGCCTATTTGCCGACCCAGATTGGGATGGTCCAATCGAGATCACGGAAGGATTCACGCCAGGTGAACAGCCTCAGGAAACAGAGCAAGAACAATCCACTGAAAAAGAACCACGAGAAATATCAGTAGAACCAACGCAGAAGCCGATTGTGGGAAAAGATGGCTGTAAGGTTTCCATCATTCATAAGACGGTTTCTATTTATGATGCGAAAGGTAAACTGCTGCGACAGGAAAGTATCGTAGACTATACAAAAGAAAATATTCTTGGTGAATATGCAACACTGGATAACTTTATCCACCAATGGACCGCAGAGGAGAAAAAGGAGACCATCCGCGACCTTTTGCGTGAACGCGGTATTGATTTAGAGATCATGAAATCTGCGCAGAATATGACTGATATAGACGATTTTGATTTCATTTGCCATGTAGCATTTGATAAAAAACCGTTGACCCGAAAAGAACGGGCAAACAATGTCAAAAAGCGTGATTTTCTCAGCAAATACAGCGGTGTTGCAAGAGAAGTGCTGGAATCCTTATTGGATAAATACATGAACTCTGGTATCTATGAAATTGAAAAGACAGAAATCTTGAAGCTTGATCCATTTCTAAAAATTGGAAAGCCCTCCAAGATCGCTGCTTACTTCGGAGGCAAGGCTGGGTATTTAAAAGCAGTGCAGGAATTAGAGCAAGCAATTTACGAACATGAGGTCGTATAAATACGATCATGATAGATTGAGATTGCTGTGGCAGCGTTCGCTGGAAACTCATGGTAAAGGAAACATCATATCATTTGAAACACACGGACAGTAAAGGGAAAATAGTATGAGCAACTTAACAGGCTTTGTAAAGCGTATTCGAGATATCATGCGAAATGACGCAGGTATCAATGGCGATGCCCAGCGAATTGAACAGATCACATGGCTTTTATTCTTGAAAGTATATGACGCAAAAGAACAGGAATGGGCGTTTGATGCGGATAATTACGAATCTATCATTCCAGAAGATTGCCGCTGGGAGAACTGGGCATATGATGATAAGTCTGGTGCCGCAATGACGGGAGATCAGCTGCTCGACTTTGTAAACAACACCCTGTTTCCGACACTCAAAAATCTGCCAGTTGATGCACAGACCCCCATCAAAAAGGCGATCGTTCAGACAACCTTCGCAGATGCCAACAACTATATGAAAGATGGCGTTTTGTTGCGTCAGATCATCAACGTGATCGATGAACTGGATCTTAGCGACTATGAGGAAAGTCACGCCTTTGGCGAAATCTATGAAACGATCCTAAAGGAACTGCAAAGTGCCGGCTCTTCGGGTGAGTTCTACACCCCCAGAGCGGTTACTGATTTTATGGCACAAGTCATCAAGCCGCAAATTGGTGAAAAAATGGCGGACTTTGCCTGCGGCACAGGCGGTTTTATTACCAGCTGGCTGAAAGAACTGCATAAGCAAGTTGAAACCACAGAGGATGAGCAAGCCTATGCTTCTTCCATCTACGGCATTGAGAAAAAGCAGTTCCCCTATATGCTTTGCATTACCAATATGCTGCTGCATGATCTGGATGTACCGCAGATCTATCACGGGAATTCCCTGCTGCGAGATGTATTGGACTACACAGAGGCTGACCAATTCGATGTCATTCTGATGAATCCACCTTACGGCGGTTCAGAAAAAGCAGATGTAAAGAATCATTTCCCAGCGGATCTTGCCAGCAGTGAAACAGCAGATCTGTTCATGTCTGTTATCATGTATCGACTGAAAGAAAACGGACGGGCAGCAGTGATCCTACCAGATGGTTTCCTATTCGGTACAGATAACGCCAAAATCGCCATCAAGAAAAAGCTGCTCAGTGAGTTTAACTTGCATACTATCATCCGCCTGCCGGGAAGTGTGTTCTCTCCGTACACTTCTATTACCACCAATGTCCTTTTCTTTGACAGGACAAAAGCCACAGAAGAAACTTGGTTTTATCGTTTGGATATGCCGGAGGGCTATAAGCATTTCTCCAAGACCAAACCCATGAAGCTGGAGCATTTTGCACCAGTTGTAGCGTGGTGGAATGACCGTCAGGAAATCACGGTAGACGGCTTTGACAAGGCGAAGAAG
>JAHHRO010000043.1 GCA_020025755.1 Butyricicoccus sp.
GCGCCACCTTGCCAAGGTGGAGGTAGCGAGTTCGAGCCTCGTCATCCGCTCCAAATGACAGAAAAAACAGATACCATGTGGTATCTGTTTTTTCTTTTATGCAGATATGCAGAGCAGGAAATATCCCTGCTCTTATTTTATGGTTTTCCGCAATACACAGCGATAGTTTTCCTGCCCCTCTGGTGCAGCCTCCACGACTTCCAGCAACCCATCACCAATCATTTTTTCGATCCGTCGTGCGATCCAATCCAGCCCTATGCCAAGCTGATATTTCCCCAAGACATTACCAATGAGGACAGGCATCCGAAATGTATCCGGCAGTATCCAAAGCTCACGCAAGATAAAGCTGTCATAAAAATCTTCTGGTGCGTTTTGTATCCTGCCATTGAGTACGACGCGCAAAGGTGCATTTTTTTCTTTGAGCTGCTTCCAGCAGCTTGCGCAGGCAGAAAGAAACGCGGGCTCGACTTTCTCTTGCAAGGAAAGATATCTTCCCCATTCTCCGGAAGCCGTCTCTCCCCAAGAGAGTTTCTGAACGACGGTATTTTCCGCTCCATACTCCCAAGCAGGCAGTTTCACCA
Organism: Butyricicoccus sp.; assembly: GCA_020025755.1. GTDB lineage: Bacteria > Bacillota > Clostridia > Oscillospirales > Butyricicoccaceae > Butyricicoccus. The sequence goes on from JAHHRO010000043.1 coordinate 582, forward strand.
TATAAACTGCGGTCTGGCATTTCAGAGGCTCTAACCGCGCCATAAGCCAATACAGACCACACAACTCATCAGGATTGTCGCTGTACCAAATACGGATAGGCTCACCTGCTGTATACCGCTGCATCAGCTCAGACAGATCTTGCCTTGTTTTTTTGATTTTCCTTTGTGCTTCTGCCTCTATATCTTCGATATCATAACGTGTCAGCATCTGCCCCAAGACCTTGCTTCTCTGCGCTCCAATACCGTCATCAGAAAGATCCCCTACACTCAAAGCCAGAGCGAAGCAATAGACATCTGTGTTTTCCCCCTCCATGGGAACAGCGGTCTCCCATGCCTGTCTGGCACGTTCTTCTGCTGCCGTCTGTGCAGCCTGCACTTCTTCTGCCGTGGGCACAGCATCATTTTCTTTGTGTAGGATGACCGAAACTGCACCACCCAAATATTTGCCTTTTCCATAGCCCTGCGCCGCCTTCAAACTACCGCAGGCACTTTCTCCAAATACGATTTCCAGCATATCGAACTTCCTTTCCTTTTGAAACATCTCCGCCCAGAGATCCACGCATTCGCCCTGTTTCCTGTCAAAGATATCCGTATCCCACACAAGATCGCTCTCATCTGAACAAATTATATCACATCCTCTGGCGCAAAGGATATCCTCCTTGTTGGCTCCATATAAAAAATGCGCATCCATCCATGGATGCGCACATTCATTTATAAAAGAAAAAACCACGCCCGATGTCCTTCATCAGCGTGGAAAAAGCCATTATCGACGCGAAGCATTGCTTCCCTGATCACTTGGTGCTGCTTTCGATTTCTTCACCATAGATCAGGTCGTCGATATCTGGCGTATCCGGACGCTGCGGACGAATCCGAGTTATCAACATATCACATTCCTCCTTTCAAAAATAAAGTTTGCAGGTCTGCCATCGAATACAGAAACCATCCTTCTGCTTTCGTTGGATAGTATACCAGAATCTACCCACAAAATCAAATGAACTTTATGTAAACATTCCGTGTGATTTTTGTGACTACTCTTTTCAGGTACTGTATTCGGATAAAAAAGACGATATGCCGTGCATATCGTCCTCTCTATCTGCTTTTTAGAAGAAAAGTAAAAGCCCCCGCAATGCCGATGCAGCCCATTAAAATAACCTGCACGACTGAGCAGGTGGGTTTCCTATCTCGAGCCTCTGTGCTTCCAACTTCCGCTTTTGATTCACGGGAGGCCTGCACTTGGAACGGGAAGATATTCGGAATCCCGAAAACAAAATGTGGGTTTAAAACAAGCTGCTGTCAAACATCACAGGGGGATCTGAACCAATCAGAAAATATTTCTGGGAAGACGTGGATTATTCGCCGTCTTCCTCATACATTTCCTCTACGCGCTCCATCACGATCGCGAAGATGCGGTCTGCTTCCTCATCATCCTCAACGGATACGAGAACTTCCTCGCCGTCTTCCTCTACGACCTTCAGGATCACGACCTCGGCCTCTTCATCCACAGCAAGCTGCGCCGGAATGAATGCCATATACATCTGGTCGTCTACCTCAACGGTATCAATGTGCTCAAATTCTACTTCGTTTCCGTTCTCATCAGTCAGGAGAACGTAATTATTTTCTTCGCTCATAAAGCATGAACCTCCATGTAGTAAATTCTATGCCGCACGGCGGCTCTTGATTCCTGCTATCATCAGGATACCCGAAACGCGCCAAATTTTCAATGGGTTTTCATGAAAATCTCATAATTTTTTTATCGGGTGAGCATGCTCATGTATATGTGCATCTTAGCTCAGATTATTACTTTACGCCACAAATGGTATGCTTGTCAAGAAAAACCGTCTGTTTTCTGTTTTTAATATTTTTTTAGGATTTCCCCTTGACAAATCCCCCGATCGCGCGGTACAATATCTAGGCAACAATAAAGCAAGATGTGCTCTGGCGCATCTTCACCCGCCGCTTTCCGCAAACGGGTCCACATCGTTTTCTTTCCTTGTCGTACTGTGCAGCTTTTGACTGTTCTTGTACACAGGGTGGATTATGTTTGGGACAGCGCGGCTGTCTTTTTTTTATCAAATTACCATTTTCCCCGTCTATTCAACAGGAGGTGTGTTCGCTATTAGCAGCATGGAACATCAGATCAATGAAGATATCCGAGATAAGGAAGTCCGCCTGATCGCCGATGACGGCGAGCAGCTTGGCATCGTATCCGCACAGAAGGCGCTGGAGATCGCCATTGAAAAGGGTATGGACTTGGTTAAGATCGCGCCGCAGGCGCAGCCGCCGGTCTGCCGTATCATGGACTATGGCAAGTTCCGCTTTGAACAGGCAAAGCGTGAGAAAGAAGCGCGTAAGAACCAGCGTGTTGTGGAGATCAAGGAGATCCGTCTGACCCCCGGTATTGATGTCAATGACTTCAATGTCAAGGTCGGTCATGCCCGTCGTTTCCTCAAGGGTGGCGACAAGGTAAAGGTATCCGTCCGTTTCCGCGGCCGTGAGGTCACCCATTCTTCCATCGGTCTGGAGCTGCTTCAGCGTTTTGCAGAACAGTGCACAGAATTCGGCGTTACGGAAAAGCAGCCCAAGTTAGAGGGTCGCCACATGCACATGTTCCTTTCTCCCAAGAAGGACAAGTAAACCATACAAGCTGCATCATTACTTTTTTGGATGCGACACATAGAGAGGAGTTTATAAAATGCCTAAGATCAAAACGCACAGCGGTGCAAAGAAGAGATTCAAGGTTTCCAAGAGCGGTAAGATTAAGCGCGCTCATGTTGGCCGCCGTCACATTCTGACCAAGAAGAACACCAAGCGCCTGCGTCACCTCCGTAAGGAAGGCTTTGCAGACCAGACAAACGTAGCAGAGGTAAAGCGCCTGCTGCCTTACGCGTAATTTCTTTTTTACCAGAGATTTAAGGAGGCTAATATAACATGGCAAGAGTTAAGGGCGCGATGATGTCGCGCAAAAGAAGAAAGAAGATTCTGAAGCGTGCGAAGGGCTACTTCGGCGCCAAGTCCACCCATTTTAGAACTGCCAATCAGGCGGTTATGAAATCCCTCAAGTATGCTTACATCGGCCGTAAGCAGAAGAAGCGTGATTTCCGCCGTCTGTGGATCACCCGTATTTCTGCGGCTTGCAAGGCTTGTGACATCAACTACAGCCGTTTCATGAACGGTCTGAAGAAGTCCGGCATCGAGATCAACCGCAAGATGCTGTCTGAGCTGGCAATCAACGACAATGCTGCATTCTGCGCACTGGTTGAGAAGGCTAAGGCTGCTCTCTAATTGAGTTTTTCCAAGAGGACGCGTTCTGCGTCCTCTTTCCTTTTTGTCCAAAATCCTTTATATAGCAAAAGGCATCGCGTCTGCGATGCCTGAGACTGTCGAAAAACTTCGACAGTCTTTCCATGGGGATCCAATCCCCCTGGATACAGAGCCAGTTCCAGTAGAAACTGGCTCTGATACCCCCGGTTTCGCGCCCGATGGCGCGGGTCGAGGGCAAAATCCAAGGCACATGTCCTTGGATTTTGAAAATTTTAAGTCGCTTTGCTCCAATAAAAAACAGCGAAAAACCTTTTTCTACAAGCTGAGGCATCGCGTCTGCGATGCCTTTTCTTTGCCTTATTCGAGATTCAGCTTGTTTTTCAGGATGTAATTGGTTGCAAAGTAGAAAATTGCGGCTTGCACAAGTGAGGCTGCGATTCCAATGCCCAGTGCCGCATGCACACCCACGCTGGAAGTGGTCAGCATAGTATTCAGGAAAGCAAACACGCCGCTTGTCATACTTTGATCCCCCATTGCAAGCAAACCACTAAGGATGGACTGCACAACATTGATCGCGATATACGACACGAATGCCATTGCAACGCGGTGTTTATTCGCAAGATGACCGAGTGCGATCGCGAGATAGATCTGTGTTATGGATGCAACGGTACTTGCAATACCAACAAGAAAGATCTCCATACCCATCGTGATATGGTTGATACCCAGTTCAGAGAACACCTTACCAGCATTCCATAAAAAGTCTGTCCAGCTGATTTCGCTTGCTCCAAGGATCATAATAGATAAGAAGCCAACGATACCGGAAACGACTGTCATGATGGTTGCGCCCAGTAATTTGGAAAAGGTCAGCTGCCATGTGGGTACAGGCAGGGTAAACATCAGATAGCCCTCCTGCCCCAACAGACCTTTATCGAATCGCTGCACAATGATCACAAGCGTCATGACTGCGACAGCCACGCAGAGTGCTGTATAGACCATGATGGCAGTCATCTGGGGAACATCCATATCCATCTGCATCGTGCCATTCATCCAAAACATAAACTGGTTGATGAACGCAACGGCAAGGATCGCACCATAGAGTGGTACAAGCCCCTTAGAGAGCGACTTCAACTCATATTTCATCAATTTTCCAAACATTATAACATACCTCCCTGATATGGCATCGCGCGGAAGACCTCGCGGAACAGCTGATCGACCGATTTGCCCTCCTGTTCCCGAATGTTGTCCACGGTATCATGGCGCATGATCTGACCATTTTTCAGGAACACCACCTCATCCAGCACACGTTCCACATCGGAAATGAGGTGTGTGGAAATCATGACCGTTCCATTTTCATTGTAGTTGGTCAGAATGGTATCCAGAATAAAATCACGCGCCGCCGGATCGACACCCGCGATCGGCTCATCGAGCAGATAGAGATCTGCCTTGCGACTCATCACCAACACGAGCTGTACCTTTTCCTTTGTGCCCTTGGACATGGTCTTGATGCGATCCATCGGACGGATATCGAGGGCAGAGAACATCTCTGCCGCTTTCTGGCGGTCAAAATCCGCATAGAAGTCGCTGAAAAAGTCCATCAGGTCGACGGTCTTCATCCAGTCTGCAAAGTACATACGGTCAGGCAGATAGCTGATGACCGACTTGGTTTCGATGCCGGGTGCATATCCATTGACGAGCAGGATGCCCTCTGTCGGGCGGAGCAGACCATTGAGCAGCTTGATGAATGTAGTCTTGCCGGAGCCATTCGGACCTAAAAGACCGACGATCTTGCCGCGCCCAATATTCAGGTCGATGTGATCGAGTGCCCGCTTTGTGCCGTAGCACTTGCTGAGCCCCTGCGCGCGAATGAGCATATTGTCTGATCCCTTCTCCGTTTGCATAAAGCTGTTTGGATTACGCATATCTTCCATCATAGATTCCCCCTCTTGCGGTTGTGTAGCATATTTGCCGCCTCAATTTCGTTATATCCGATCGTTGCCATACCGACCACATAAAGTTCCATCTTCTCCTCTGCCAGAGAACGTCTGGTATGGTCTACTGCATCTGCATCCTCGGTCACGGTACGACCTGTTGTACGGTTGGTTACAACCAGTCCCTCCTGTTCCAGCTGTGCCAGCGCACGCTGCATGGTGTTCGGGTTGACCTTGGCCTCAGCCGCAAGCTCCCGCACTGAGGGCACACGCGATCCCAGCGGATATACACCGGACACGATACGCTCTGTAAGCTGTTCGGTCAGCTGCATCCAGATCGGACGGTCATCAGTTAGTTTCCATTGCATCATTGCTCTCTCCTTCCTTGCTGTGTCTTTGTATTATTAACTTAATACAAATATACATGTGACCCACCGATTTGTCAATATATTTTTTGAAAATTTTTCATATACTAGGGATTTGCATGCTTGTGCAAACAAAAACCCCCGAACCTATCCCATACGCGATAGATCCGAGGGTGAATGAGTCACTTCAGCAGATTCTGCTCAATGCGTTTTCTCGCTTCTACGCGATAAATACGATACCCTTGAGAAGAAAACTTTTCTTCATACTCCGTCATGATGTTGTCATAATCTGATTTATGCAGATCCAATGAAATATTTTGCAGCAGCCAGCCATTCTGGCACAATTCTCCGAGCGACCACTCAAACAGCCGCTGGTTATCCGTCTTAAAGAAGATCGCGCCATTTTCCGAAAGGATCTCGTCATAGACTGCAAGGAATGCGCGCCATGTCAGGCGACGCTTACGCTGGCGGTTGGGCGGCCACGGATCGGAAAAATTCAGATAGATGAGAGACACCTCTTGCGGTGCAAAAATTTCATTGAGTGCCGCCGCATCAAAGGATAAAAAACGCAAGTTGGGGAGTGCTTCGCTAACTGCCTTTTCGGTTGCCATAATGAGTGCGCCTTCCTCTTTCTCAATGGCAACAAAATTGATATCGGGATTGCGGCGTGCATTCTCCAAGATAAAACGCCCCTTACCACAGCCGATCTCCAGACGAATGGGGTTATCGTTTCCAAATAACGCTTTCCATGCACCGCGCTGCGCTCGCGGATCTTCCACCATAACCGATGCACACTGTGCAAAGCGTACATCGAGATTCTTCTTTTTGCGCATTCTCATGCGTTTCATTCCTCCAAATCGAAACTTTTTGTGCCCTTATTATAGCGTGTTTTCCAACGCATTTGCAAGCATATCCAACATTTTTCTGAAAAACCTGTCAAATCACCTGCTTTCAATATTTTCTCACCCCCTGCCTTCCCCACCCTCTCACTGGACTTCCCACACGTTTCGTTACCTCTAGTTTATTCTGGTAGTTCTTTCATTTGCAAATGCATCCCAAAATTGACAGCACCTGCCAAAACGATTATAATAGCAATAGTATTGCCCTCATTTTACGAATTAAGGATGGATCTCTCATGGCATTTGACCGTGCAAGTGGTGTGCTCATGCACATCACCTCTCTGCCCTCTCCCCATGGCATCGGTTCTCTGGGGCAGGCAGCTTTCGATTTTGTAGACTTTCTGCGGAACGCAGGTCAGCGATACTGGCAGGTGCTCCCCCTCGGACATACCGGCTTTGGTGACTCTCCCTACCAGTGCTATTCCGCCGCCGCCGGCAACCCGCTTTTAATCGACCTCGATCAGCTCGTCAAGGACGGGCTGCTGACCGCTGACGAAGTACGCGCAGCGGATCAAAACTGGAATCCCGATCGGATAGATTATGTAGAGGTCATTGCATCGCATTATCCGTTGCTGCGCCGCGCATACGAACGTGCACAGGAAAAGCCTGCATTCATGGCATCCATGCAGGCTTTCCGCACCCATGCTGCCGAATGGATCGAAGACTATGCACTCTTTATGGCACTCAAGGAAGAACGCTTTGAACATGCACCGCTGTGGGAGTGGACCGATCCTGCCCTGATCCACCGTGACCCGAACGCACTGGACGCGGCGCGTGAGGAGCTCAAGGATGAGATCGATTTCCGCGTCTTTCTGCAAACGGTTTTCTTTGCCCAGTGGGGTGCTCTGCGCGCTTACGCTGCAAAGGCAGGGGTTCGCATCATCGGCGACGTTCCGATCTATGTCTCACCAGATTCCTCTGATGTATGGCAGTATCCCTCCCTGTTCAAAGTGGATGCCGACTGCAAGCCGCAAAAGGTTGCAGGTGTGCCGCCTGATTATTATTCCGCAACCGGACAGCTATGGGGCAATCCGGTTTATGACTGGAAAGTGCACGAAAAGACGGATTATGCGTGGTGGATCTGGCGCATCCAGCAAAATGCTGATCTGTTCGATGTGATCCGTATGGATCATTTTCGTGGGTTTGAATCCTACTGGGAGGTCGATTCCGGATCGGAAACTGCAATCGATGGCGTATGGCGCAAGGGTCCTGGCATGAAGCTGTTCCGCACGTTGGAAGCGGCGATCCCAACCCTGTCCATGATCGCAGAGGATCTGGGCATACTGACAGACAAGGTCAAAACACTGCTGCGGAGTTCCGGTCTGCCCGGAATGCGCGTCATGATCTTCGGCTTCAATCGTTTTGAGGACAACGATCATTTGCCCCATAATTATCCGGTCAACTGCATCGCTTACACCTCAACACACGACTCCCAGTCCATCTATGAGCAGATCATGGATCTATGCGAACCGGAAGATGCAGAATTTGCCAAGGCCTACATCCGCTGGGATACCCGTGAACCACTTGCATGGTCAGCGATCCGCACATTGTTTGCATCCCCTGCGGCGATCGCTATGACCACTATGCAGGACGTGCTGAATCTCGGGGCAGACAGCCGTATGAATATCCCCTCCACGATAGGCAGCAACTGGGCATGGCGCGTGCGCCGCGAAGGGCTCAACCGCGATGTTGCGGCATTCCTGCGCAGTGTTACGGATACCACACGCCGCCTGCATCCCCTCCCCACGATCTTTGAGGAGCAGCCGCTCGATGAGATCGAGATCATGCCTGTGACGCCTGATATGGATTATGGCGCACGGCGATACTGGACGGATGTACAGGAACAATATGATCTGCTGGAAAAAGCCAATGCCTTTTTGGCACGATTTGAAGCATAATTGCGTGATGCAGACATAATGTCCCGTCTGCATCACCGAAAGGAGAACTCTCAAACTATGAGCATCAAAGCTGTGATCTTTGATTTGGATGGCACTCTGCTTGACACGCTGGGCGATCTGGCAAATGCTGTAAACGCCGCAATGCGGCATTACAATTTCCCCCTTTTAAGTGAAGATGCAGTCTGCGCACGCGTTGGAAATGGGGTACGCTGCCTGATCGAACGCAGTGTCCCAGCCGGTACGGAACCGACCGTCATAGAAGACTGCTTAAAACGCTTCCAGAAACACTACGAAGAACACCTTGTAGAGCGCACACATCCATATCAGGGTATCCCTGCCGTGATCAACGCATTCCATACACGCGGCGTGCGCATGGCAGTCCTCTCCAACAAATATCAGGCCGCTGCCGATCAACTGGTCTCCCACTATTTTCCGGGGCAGATGGCACTGACGCGCGGAGAACTTGCAGGCGTACCGCGCAAGCCCGATCCGACCTCTACCCATCAGCTGCTGAACGCGCTTGGCGTTACGGCAGAGGAGGTGCTGTATATCGGGGACAGTGATGTGGACATGCAGACGGCAAACGCCGCCGGTGTGACTGCGATCGGCGCACTTTGGGGTTTCCGCGATCGGGATTCCCTGCTTGCCGCTGGTGCGGAGCATCTCGTCGAGCGTCCGGAAGATCTGATCCAGCTGCTCGACCGCTTGCAGCTGGATGCCGCATTGCAGGCATTTGAGGCAAATGGCTTCACCTCCACCTTCTGCGCCACACCGGCACAGGCAGCGGACTACATCGCAAGCCAATGCCGCGGCAAAACGACGGTGTTTGGCGGCTCAGTTACATTGGATACGCTGGGTGTATATGAACTGCTCAAGCAGGACAACGATGCCCATTGGCACTGGAAGGGTGACGAGATCATAACGTCGGGCGATGTCTTCCTGACCTCTGCAAATGCCGTTTCTGCCACTGGCGAAATCGTCAATATCGACGGGGCATGCAATCGGATCGCAAGCTCCGTCTATGGATTTGATACCTGCTATGTTGTCTGCGGCATCAATAAGCTGACGCCCGATCTGGATAGTGCCATGCGCCGTGCGCGTGAGATCGCGGCTCCGCTCAATGCCAAGCGGCTCAATAAGCGCACGCCCTGTGCCGTCGATGGCACATGTCATGACTGCCATAGTCCGGAGCGCATCTGCCGCGCCATGACTGTCATAATGGCTCCCCCAATGCGCATGTCCCACTATGAGATCATCCTTGTAGGCGCAAATCTTGGCTACTAAAATCAATCCCTGCCCGCCTTATAAGCTATGCGCAGGATCTACTCCCATGTGCAGACACTGTGTCCATTACAGTGTCTGCTTTTTTGTGCTGTCTGTACAAACCGAAGCAGTTCAAAGTGCTGATGATGTCTTGCTTTTTTCAATCTATTATTATATAATAATCACAAATACTGGAACGGAATGGACAGCCGTTCTCTTTTTAAGAGTGCGCTTGCCCACTGCTTTCCACAACTTTAAGGAGGCTTCTGATATGGGAATTTTTGAAAGAATGGGTGATTTATTCCGTGCCAATGTAAACGATATGCTCGATCGCGTGGAAGATCCGGAAAAAATGGTCAAGCAAATCATCATTGATATGGAGAAGCAAATCAAAGAAGCCACGCAGGCTTTGGGTCAGGCGATGGCAAGTGAGCGGCAAGCCGCAAAGCAGTTGGAAAACGCAAAATCCACCTCTCGGGATTGGGAATCCAAGGCAAAAATGGCACTACAGGCAGGCAATCAGGAACTTGCACGCAAAGCCCTTGCAAATAAAGTCACAGCTGACCAAAATATTCAGAACTTTCAGGCTTCCTTTGACCAAATCAGCACCCAGACCGCAGAACTGCGCAACCGCGTAGAGGTTCTCAAAAACAAACTTGAGGAAGCACGCATGCGCCAAAATATGCTGATCGCACGCGCACGCATGGCAGACGCACAGCAAAGTGTTGCAACCACACTCAGCAGCACCGACTCGGACAGTGCGTTCTCCAAGCTGGATAAGATGGAACGCAGAATCGAGGGCAAGGAAGCGGAAGCAGAGGCATTCTCCGAAATGGCAGGAGATACCACTTTTGCCAGAGATGAATTCAAGGAACTGGAACAGAACAGTGCTGTAGATGCCGAAATGGCACGTTTGATGGCAGAGCTCAATTCATAAATAAAATCCTTTCGTTTGCCACAGGCGGAAACCCCGTTTGGAACAGCCACGCTTATAAATACGCATGGAAAGTATTTTTTGTATATCCCTATGACGTACCATGTGGAAAAAAGTCTAATCTCTGACATCTGCAAATCGTATGGGAATAAATGATCTTGCGGATAGTCAAGCACTCAATACCATTCCAACGAGGAGGTACACTACATGAAACTGTTGATCGGTCTTTTGTTGATCGTTGGTGGAATCGGATTTGCCGTGATCCGCTACCGTAAAATGGCGGCGCAGATCACGGAAAGCCAGTATATGCAGACTTCCAACATCAAAGACACCATAGACCTTGTAGAAACCATGCGTACAACAGACCCTTCCTATCGGCACTATGTCGAACTGAAAGGGGATCTTGTATGCAGTGCGCCGCTGACTTCCCCTTTCGCGAGTCGTTCTGCCGCGTATTACAGCAATCGGTGCGCATCGGTCTCCGAGCAGACCAGCACCTATCACGATAATGAAGGCAATCGGCATACGCGTGTATCCAAGCATGAAAACGAACTGAGCCGCGAGCATCAAAGCACGGAAGCCTATATCAAGGACAGCAGCTGTCCTACACCGATCTATGTGAATTTTGAAAGCTTTGGGAATGATATTGATTTGATGGAATGCTGTGATCGTTTTGAACCGACTGGTTCCGAGTGGTCCAACCGCTTCGGCTCGCGGTATTCCAGACGCATGAATATGGGTGGACGCTTTTTGGGCTATCACCTGACCGAGCGTTTCTTCCCCTCCAGTACCCCTGTTTATATTTTGGGTGAGGTCCTTCGGATGGGCGATCGCTATGTGGCAGAAAAAGCACACATCGCGCAAAAACCGTCTAAACTCAGTTATAAATCAGAGGAACAATTGGTACATGAGCACCAAAATTCTCAGAAAAGTGCTTTGCTGATCGGCGGCGTGCTGGTCATCGCAGGTGTTGTTATGATAATCATGCAGTTTACATGATCTGCATTTCAAACGATCGTGCTTCGCCTGTTCAGCCCAAACAAAAAAGACAGATGCATGGTTTTTCTTCCATCATCTGTCTTTCTTTTTGTTATTTAATCATTTTGTTGCTGCAACGCCAGCTGGTACAGGGCATTCTTCTTGACACCGCATTGCGCAGAAACCATTTTCACGGCATCCTTGAGCGTTTCGCCAGCTGCAAGGCGTGCCTGCACAGCCTGCAATGCACGATCCATTGCCACATCTGCATCGTCCTCTGTAATGATTTCAGGCGCGCCCTCAACAATGAGCACAAATTCACCGCGCGGTGCATTTTCTGCATAGTAAGCGACCGCCTCACCCAGCGTACAGCGGCGCGTTTCCTCATGCAGTTTGGTCAGCTCACGCGACAGAGCAATGTGCCGATCGGCACCAAATGCTGCACAGAGATCGTCCAACGTCGCACGCAGCTTGTGTGGTGCTTCATAGAAGATCATCGTGCGCTTTTCCTCGCGCAGTGCATCCAGATGGGTGCGGCGCGCTTTCTTATTGACGGAAAGGAATCCTTCAAAACACCAGCGTCCCGTTGGAAGACCGGAAGCCGCAAGTGCGCAAACCGCTGCACAGCACCCAGGTACCGGGATCACCGAAACCCCTTCCGGCGCACACAGGGCAACCAGATCTTCTCCGGGATCAGAAACCGCCGGTGTCCCTGCATCGGTCACCAGCGCACAACTTTCTCCTGCAAGCAGGCGTGCAAGGATCTCCTCGCCGCGCTGTCTGCGGTTATGCTCATAATAGCTGATAAGCGGCTTCGTAGGAAGATCAAGTGCAGTCATCAGCTTTTTGGTGACACGCGTATCTTCTGCAGCAATAAAATCCACCTCACGCATGACCGCACAGGCACGCGGAGAAAAATCACCTAAATTTCCAATCGGTGTAGCAACCAGATATAAAGTGCCGGCCATATTAAAAAACACCTTTCTATATTACTTTCCATAAATCATACGGTATTCCGCAGACAATATACCATCTTCCGCGCAAACAAGCATAGGTGGCTCTACCACAAGTCCGTCTGCTCCGCCGCGCCGACAGGCAAGCAGCACCGCCGAGGGCGCAGACATTGCTGTTTGATGCACAAACCGCATTCGTTTCGGGGTCAGCCCGTGCGCTTGCAGCGCACCCATCAGCGAGCATAATCGTTCTGGGCGAAACACGATCGCACACCGTCCACCGGTTGGCAGCACCCATGCGATCGCCTTCACGATATCATCAATACTTGCCGTTTCGTCCTGCCGTGCCACTGCATGTGCCGTTTCTGCCGCATGCTTACCCGAGCCAGACGCGAAATATGGCGGATTACAGAGTACATACTGCATAGAGCCATGTGGGATCTGTTTGCGGATCTCTCGCAGATCCCCTTGGATCACAGAAACATTGGTCAGTCCATTCTCACAGATGGTGCGCGAAAAAAGCTGCGCAGGCCCTTCCTGTAATTCCAGTCCGGTCATAGTCAGATCCTCGCGCCACGCCAGCAGGGTCAATGCGCCCGTGCCGCATCCAAGATCCAGCACACGCGCACGGCGCGGAATCTTTGCAAAATGGGCAAGCAAAACGGAATCCTGTCCCAGTTTAAAATACCGATCATCCTGCATCAGCACAAGACCATTGGGCAGCCGCTCCACACACTCCATCTGCAATGTCACACTCCTTCGCACAAAATACTATGTTACGGTTATTTTTTATGATAACAGAAATAGGTTGTGCTGTCAAATTGCGCAGAATTATGTTCACGGAAATCAATGTTGACAGATCATACAATGCACCCCCCTTTCAAAATTCACCCGATTGTATTCCTCACTCCCACATAAAAAAGCAGGAAATCTTGAAAAAGATTTCCTGCTGGGTGTGCCACTGTAGATGGTATTATTCAGTTTTGTGGCTGAGGTAGGTTCTCAACAGCGGGCGCAGCCCGTTCATTTTGACCGTTGACTGGCTCGGCTGGCTTTGCTATTATTCAATATCCTTTGCTTTCATACGGTTAAGTTCTGATTTATGGTACTGATGCCGCCCGTCCACCCAAATAAAAAATTCCAGTGCAATAATAATTGTGCAAGGTATAATAAATTCAGCAGTAAGTGCAATCTTCATGGAAAAGTACAAGGTAACCATAACCAAAAGTGAAAGTACAGGAACAATCGCGCCTAACTGCCAAGCCTTTCGTGTGCTTAAATATTTCTGACTGCCGGAAATGATGAGTGTAATGGCCATCACACCAATGCTCCAGAGAATTTTGTATAACATAGTCTTTACTTCCTTTCCTGTTTATATTTTTCAATGATGATTTTTGCAGTTTCTAAATCAATTCGGGCATCAACCGCAAGCCCCTTGATAAATGCGGAAAATGGTTCTTCCTCTTTCTGGTCGCTTATCTCAATTTTCTGGATAAGTTTGTCTAACCGTAGCCGAACCGTGGGGTAGGAAACTTCATACAGTTTTGCGATTTCTTTCAAAGACCCAGATTTCAGCACAAAGTTTTTTAGGAATATTGCGTCCTCCGGCTCCAACGCAAGTATCCATTGTGGGATTTTATCTATTTCCATTTTAATTATCCTTTCTATATAACTTTCATATTATTTAGTATACCATGAATAATATTAAAGTCAAGAGTAAATAAGTGAGCTACTGTCTAAAAAATTGGCATGTTGCTTTGCCACACAAGCATTCGTCCCTGAGTTATCCTTGCCGTAGCCTTCCAGATCGACCATGCCCCAGATACCAAGACCTGCACCGCGCGCGATAACGGGGGTCTGAAGAATGGTAATCGCCTGATTAAAAAACTCCATAAATTTCATTAGCCCAAATCATTTGATAGATTGATTCGTCATGTTTCATAGGCATAAATAAAGCCGGAACAAACAACTGCCTTGTGGCAGCCTGATCCCAGTTTCCTCCTTCTCGGCATGGGGATCGCTCGTTTCTAAATTTTCGTTTAAAAAATTCGGATGAAATATCTTCTCAAGAATAGTATAATAGAGGACAACGCAATGCATAGATAATAATTTACAGGAGGAAGGCAATGATAGAATTTAATAAAGAACACAGCAGCACATGGTTAGAACTGATGGCTGCTTATCAGAATTTTAGAGAAAAAATATTTTATTGGGCAAAAGAAAATGACAATACAAAATATCATGATTTATCTATAGAACTCAGTACTCCTATTTTGGAACGCGATCTTTTTAAACGTTTACTGATTATAGATTTTTTGCAAAGTACAGATATGTGGGATGAAACGGCAATATTGCTTATTTATAAGCAACTGACAGACATTGCTTTACAGGAACAAGATGAAATAGCTGCAGGTGCAAGAATTGCTTTGCAAAAAATCCGTCCGCAATCACAGCGAGCAAATATTGCAGATGAAATATTTGCATTCGCAGCGATAGAAGCGGAAAAAAAGGAACCTGATTGTATTGTGTTTCATAATGGCTGGATGCTTTTATATGATTTAAACTGCAAAGAACAACTTGAACAGTTTATTGATAAATATCATCACTTTATCTACCTTGCTTGTGGTTTTGATGAAACGGATTTGAGAAAATTGGTAGAATGTATGTGATTATTCATTCTGATTTGTTCAATCAATAAAGTGGGTGTATCTTCCGATTCATATACTGTTGATGATGCTATGCACATGGATATTTTCTGTATGGCTGTGCCAGTCTGGTTGGATGCAGACAATCTCCTGATGCCCCAAAAATGCTCGCCCGTCTCTTGTGCCGAGTCCGCGGTCAAGCCGTTGTTCGTTCCGTCCCGTGGATCAAAGCGGCGCACGCCTTTTCTGTCTATATGTACCATTTATCTTGACCATTGATATGAACACACAGCTTTGCCATGTTTCTCTTCAAATTGGAATCTGTCAATTTGTAAATCTCAATAAGTATCCATTGGGGTCTTGTATCAAAAATTCTTTTTGTTCTATGCATGTATCGTTGACACGGTAATAAGAGATTTTCAAATCCCTATAAAGTTCCGTTTGTTCTT
>JAHHRO010000044.1 GCA_020025755.1 Butyricicoccus sp.
ATAAAAAAAAGCTGTCCCAAAATGGGACAGCTTTCAAAATGCTTACTTGAGGTTGAACCAAGCAGCACGACCCGGGTAGGTTGCGATCTCGCCCAGCTCTTCCTCGATGCGGAGCAGCTGATTGTACTTTGCAACACGGTCGGTACGGGACGGTGCACCAGTCTTGATCTGGCCAGCGTTCAGTGCAACTGCGATGTCAGCAATGGTGGTGTCGTCGGTCTCGCCGGAACGGTGAGAAACAACAGCGGTGTAACCAGCGCGGTTTGCCATCTGGATCGCATCCAGAGTCTCGGTCAGAGAACCGATCTGGTTTACCTTGATCAGGATGGAGTTTGCCACGCCCATGTCAATGCCCTTCTTCAGACGCTGGGTGTTGGTTACAAACAGGTCATCACCAACCAGCTGGATCTTGTCGCCAAGAGCCTTGGTCAGCATATCCCAGCCTTCCCAATCTTCCTCAGCCATACCGTCTTCGAGGGAGATGATCGGGTACTTGTCAACGAAGCCCTTCCACATCTTAACCAGCTGCTGGCGAGTCATCTTCTTGCCAGACTTCGGCTGGATGTAGCAATCTTCCTCTTCGTTCCACCACTCGGAAGAAGCAGCGTCGATTGCGATCATGAAGTCCTCGCCCGGCTTGTAGCCAGCTTCTTCAACAGCCTGAACGATAACCTTCAGTGCATCCTCATCCTTCTTGAGGTTCGGTGCATAGCCGCCTTCATCGCCAACACCAGCAGCCGGAGTACCGTTCTCCTTCAGGGTCTTCTTCAGGGTGTGGAATACCTCAGCGCAGCGGCGCAGAGCCTCACGGAAGGAAGGAGCAGAAACAGGCATGATCATGAATTCCTGGATCTCAACGTTATTGGTTGCATGTGCACCACCGTTGAGGATGTTCATCATCGGAACCGGCAGAGCCTTTGCGTTGCAGCCGCCGATGTAGTTGTAGAGCGGCAGACCCATAGCCTCAGCTGCTGCCTTTGCAACTGCCAGAGATACGCCCAGAATTGCATTTGCGCCCAGCTTGGTCTTGTTCGGGGTACCGTCCAGATCGATCATAGCCTTGTCGATTGCCTGCTGATCCAGTGCGTTCATGCCGATGATCTCTTCAGCGATCTCGCCGTTTACAGCGTCAACAGCCTTCAGGACGCCCTTGCCCAGGTAACGATCCTTATCGCCGTCACGCAGCTCGCAAGCCTCGAAGATACCGGTGGAAGCACCGGACGGAACAGCTGCACGGCCCATAAATGCGCCGGTATCAGCCTCTACATATACTTCAACCTCAACGGTCGGATTGCCACGGGAGTCCAGGATCTCGCGGCCGATTACGTCAACAATTTCGATGTAACCCTTCATAGTAAACACTCCTTAAAAATTTTGGTTGTATTCTAAAAATATACTACCCGATAATTATTTTACCAGCAGGCTGTGACCTGTCATCTCAGCCGGCTGCTCCAGCCCCAGCAGATCCAGCATGGTCGGTGCAAGGTCTGCCAGAACACCGCCCTCAGCGAGTGCCTTGACACTGCTGTCGCGACCCACCAGAGCCAGCGGAACCGGATTGGTGCTGTGTGCCGTGAACGGAGACTTGCCATCTGCTTCCAGCATCTGATCTGCATTGCCATGGTCTGCTGTGATGAGTGCGCAGCCACCGTGTGCAGTGATCGCATCCAGTACGCGGCCAACACAGGTATCAACGGTCTCAACTGCCTTGACAGCGGCCGGAATGATGCCGGTATGTCCAACCATATCGCAGTTTGCGAAGTTCAGGACGATGACATCATACTTATCTGCATCGATGCGCTTTACGACCTCATCGGTCACCTCAACTGCGGACATTTCCGGTTTGAGGTCATAGGTTGCAACGGAAGGCGACTTGATGAGTGCGCGCTCCTCGTTCTTGTACTCCTTCTCAACGCCGCCGTTGAAGAAGAAAGTAACATGTGCATACTTCTCAGTCTCTGCAATGCGCAGCTGAGTCAGACCCTTTTCTGCGATATACTCACCGAATGTGTTGGTCAGCGACTGCGGCTTGAACGCAACGCTCACGTTCGGCATGGTTGCATCATACTGGGTCATGCACACAAATTTAATCGGCAGATTGCCGTTCTCACGAGCAAAGCCATCAAATTCCGGATCGACCAGTGCACGGGTGATCTCACGCGCACGATCCGGACGGAAGTTTGCGAAAATAACAGCGTCATCTCTCTGGATGGTTGCGCCTTCGGTCACAACGAACGGCTCGATGAACTCATCGGTCACGCCGTTGTCATAGGAAGTCTGGATGCTCTTGACAGCATCCGGACAGAGTGCGCCCTGACCGTAGACCATAGCGGCATAAGCACGCTCGAGGCGTTCCCAACGCTTGTCACGATCCATTGCATAGTAACGTCCAGAAACGGTCGCGATGCAGCCGATACCGAGTTCGTCCATCTTGTCCTGAATCTTCTGTACGAAGCCGGCACCAGAGGTCGGAGCGGTATCACGTCCATCCATGAAGCAGTGTACACAAACCTTGGTCAGGCCCTTGCGCTTTGCCATTTCCAGCAGCGCGCAGATATGATCGATGTGGGAATGTACGCCGCCATCGGACATCAGACCGAAGATATGCAGGGTGGAATTGAACCACTTGCACTGGTCAACAGCCTCTTTGAATGCTTCGTTTTCAAAGAATTCGCCGTCCTGAATGGACTTTGTAATGCGGGTCAACTCCTGATATACAATACGGCCTGCACCGATATTGGTGTGACCGACCTCAGAGTTGCCCATCTGGCCGTCCGGCAGACCAACATCCATGCCAGATGCACCGATCAAGGTGTGTGGATGCTCACTGAATACGCGATCGAGCACCGGCTTTTTTGCCATTGCAATGGCATTGCCCTCGGTTTCCTTGCGATAGCCGAAACCGTCCAGAATAATGAGTGCCAGCGGCTGCTTGGTTGCGGTTTTCTTTGTGGAAGCGGCTGCTGTTGTCTTCTTGGTTGTTCTTTTGGTTGCCATGATCTTAATACTCCTTAGCTTACGAAAGGGACAACAGAATAGCCGTTGTCCCCCTCACAAATGTGCACGGGGAAAACACCCGCACGCGGAAATTACTGATTTGCTGCCTCAACGATTGCTGCAAAGTCCGCAGACTTCAGAGAAGCACCGCCGATCAGACCGCCATCAACATCCGGCTGTGCAAGCAGCTCTGCCGCATTCTTTGCGTTCATGGAGCCGCCGTACTGGATGGTGATTGCGCGTGCTGCGCGTGCGCCATACAGCTCGCGCAGGCAGTCACGGATCGCAGCGCAAACCTCGCCAGCCTGCTCAGAAGTAGCAGTCTTGCCGGTACCGATCGCCCAGATCGGCTCGTAAGCGATCACGACCTTCTTGATATCCTCTACTGCAACGCCCTGCAGAGCGACCTTGATCTGCTTGCGCACAACTTCGGTGGTAACATCCTGCTCACGCTCAGCGAGGGACTCGCCTACACACAGGATCGGACGCAGACCGTTTTCGATCGCAGCCTTGACCTTCTTGTTGCAGGTCTCATCGGTCTCATTGAAGTACTGGCGGCGCTCAGAGTGGCCAACGATGACATACTTAACGCCCAATTCCTTCAGCATATCAGCAGAAATCTCGCCGGTAAATGCGCCGGACTTCTCGAAATGCATGTTCTCAGCACCGATCGCGATCTTAGAGCCCTTTGCAGCCTTAACAGCAGCCTGAATATCGGTGAACGGTACGCACAGTACCATTTCGCACCACTTGGTCTTGCACAAAAGCTGCTTCATCTCTTCGACCAGAGCCTTTGCCTCGCTTGGTGTCTTGTTCATCTTCCAGTTGCCGGCGATGATCGTCTTGCGATATCTGCGATTCATTGTTTAAATACCCCTTTCAACACCCACGGGCGGTTTCTTTGCCTGCGCGCGCGGATGGCATACAATAAACTAGGATTTTATGTAAACGCGGGGCGAGGAACCCGTCCCGCGCATACGAACGAAAATTACTTGTCCTCGAGGCAAGCGATACCCGGCAGCTCCAGACCCTCAAGGAACTCCAGAGAAGCACCGCCGCCAGTAGAAATGTGGCTCATTTCAGCCGCATAGCCCAGCTTTTCAACAGCCGCTGCGGAGTCGCCGCCGCCAATGATGGAAACAGCCTTGGATTCAGCGATCGCCTTTGCAACAGCCTTGGTACCAACAGCGAATGCATCGAACTCGAATACGCCCATCGGTCCGTTCCAAACAACGGTACCAGCGTCCTTAACAGCCTCAGAGAACAGCTCGATGGTCTTCGGTCCGATATCCAGACCCATCATGTCTGCCGGCAGTGCGCCTGCATCGTATACGACCGGAGTTGCATCTGCTGCAAAGCGGTCAGCGCATACGGTATCGACTGGCAGCAGCAGCTTAACGCCCTTTGCCTCAGCCTTTGCCATCAGATCCTTTGCCAGATCGAGCTTGTCAGCCTCGCACAGAGAGGTGCCGATCTCCTTGCCCATTGCCTTCATGAAGGTGTAGGACATACCACCGCCGATGATGATGGTATCGCACTTCTCGATCAGGTTGTTGATCACGCCGATCTTGTCGGAAACCTTTGCGCCGCCCAGAATTGCAACGAACGGACGCACCGGATTTGCCAGTGCCTTGCCCATGATGGAGATTTCCTTGTTGATCAGGAAGCCGCAGACTGCCGGCAGGTAATCTGCAATACCAGCGGTGGTTGCATGTGCACGGTGTGCGGTGCCGAATGCGTCATTTACATAGATCTCAGCCATATCTGCGAGTTCCTTCGCAAATGCAGCGTCGTTCTTTTCCTCTTCCTTGTGGAAACGTACATTTTCCAGCAGCATTGCCTCGCCGCACTTCAGCTCAGAAGCGAGCTTCTTTGCGTCTTCTCCGATCACATCCTGTGCCAGCTTTACTTCCTGACCGAGCAGTTCTGTCAGGCGTGCTGCAACCGGTGCCAGAGAATACTTCATCTTGAACTCACCCTTCGGGCGACCCAGATGAGAGCACAGAATCACTGCTGCATTATGCTCAAGCAGGTACTTGATGGTCGGCAGCGCAGCAACGATACGCTTGTCGTCGGTGATTGCGCCATTCTCGTCCTGTGGTACATTGAAGTCACAACGAACGATAACCTTCTTACCAGAAACGTCAATATCCTCTACGCTCTTCTTGTTGTAATCCATAACAGCATCTCCTTTTATATAGATGAAAAATATAGACCGATGAACAGAAATATCGTGGATTCCTGGCATGAACCCTGCTGTTTTCCAGGTTCCCACTACCAAGACAAAATTATACTTGGTTTTGGGTCAGGTTTCAATAGAAATCAGAAAAAAAGTGTGATTTTTTCTGATTCTTTACAACTTTCCTATGGGATGACTCCGGAACTGCTCGGAAATATGCTAAGAGTTCCCCAACATACGCCTTCGGTCTTGTTATTCGATCGGACGCTGCTCACCATGATATGCAACGGCAAATGCCTGCGGACCTGTATTGGTGATGACCGAAATGCCGATCGGACGGCACTCTACTGCGGCAAAGCCGATCTGCTCTCTGAGTGCCTGCTCCACTTCATTCAGCTTTTCAGGCGCGATCTTGCCATAGAGCAAAATCGCTGTCTGCTTTTCCGGATGCAGCACGCGTTTTTTGACCTGCTCAAGCACCTTGGGAATGAGATTCTTCTCACCGCGTGCCTTATCGATCACCTGAACACTTCCGGCTGCAACCAAGCTGATCGGCTTGAGTCCCAGTGCTTCGCCAACGAATGCCGCACCACCCGAAATACGACCGGACTTTTTGAGGTGCTTAAGCGTATAGACCCCCATCACTGCCTCACAGCGTTTGAGACGGGCACGCGCGATATGTACAATATCTGCAAATGCATCGCCTGCATCGCGCATTTGGCAGGCACTCAAAACGACTTGTCCGTAAATATAGGTATAGGTTTCTGAATCGATCAGCTCGATCTGCATATCCGTTCCGTATTCCTCATAAAACATGGAACGGGCGATACAGCACGACTGATATCCGCCAGAGCCTGCCGCATTGATGATGATACCCAGTACATGTGTGCAGCCTGCGGCATGTGCCTTCTGATAGCAGGCCATCACCTCCGTCGGTGTGATCTGTGCTGTGGTCGGGATCTCGTCCGATGCATCGAGCAGATCCCAGTACGCCTCCGGTGTCATGTCATAGAACTCAAGGAAGGTTTCTCCCTTGTGTGTGACTTTGACGGGGATCACATCGATTCCGTATTTCTGGGCTGCCTCCCGCGGAAGATCCGCAGCAGAATCGCAAAATATGTGAATTTTTTCCATTTTTCCCTCCTGTATCAGCGTGCCAGTCCCATCTCCCCAGGGAATTTGCCTGCTTCGGTGAGCCCTGCAAAATCCGTCTGCCGCAGTGCCTCAAACACCGTGACCGCTACCGCATTGGACAGGTTCATACTGCGTGCACCCTCTCGCATGGGGATCCGGATACAGCGTTCAGGATTTGCCATGAGCATGGATTCGGGCAGTCCGCGTGTTTCCTTTCCGAACATCAGATAATCACCGTCCTGAAACTTGGGATCGGTATAGCACTGTGTCGCCTTGGTTGTCAGGTAAAAATATCGTCCACCTGCATTTTTCTCAAAAAATTCCTCAATTCCGGCATAACGGCGCACATCCAGCAAATGCCAGTAATCCAGCCCTGCGCGCTTGAGCTGGCGATCATCGATCGAAAAGCCCAGCGGCTCCACAAGATGCAGGACAGCACCTGTCACCGCACAGGTTCGCGCAATATTCCCTGTGTTCTGTGGGATCTCCGGCTCAACTAAAACGATATGAAACATAAAACGCCTCTTTACAGTTATTACACCCCTTATTTTATGTGATTACGCACTGTTTTTCAAGTATTTTATGTGTTTTTTGCAAAAAATATCCATCTTTTCACCATACAGTACAGGGATCGATTCCTCCAAGACTCAAAATCGGTGCATTTCAGGGAATGTGATCGGCGGATCGGTCAAAGCATCCTCTGCGGCCCTTTCGTGGTTCGTTTCCAAAGATACCGTTTCTGATACGCAAGTTCTGCATATCCGGTAAGTCTTCGATACAATGGCAGATTGTACATCCCACCGACTGCTCCTACGATGGGAAGCCCTTGGATAAACTTGGCTGTGAGCATCCCCTGTGCCAGACTTTCCGCCGCTTCCTGCTGCACCAGCTGCCTTTTCTCAGAAATAGGCTCTCCATTTATCAGCTGCTTTGCCAGCCGATCCAGACGCATTTGTCTTTCCTTTTCGGGGGTCGCTGCGCAGGAAAGCAGGAGAAGCAGATACACCCGCTCGTCCTCTGTGCGAATCTCCACACCATAAGAAAGTGCAATTTGATAGATTCCGCGCACCATCAGACCAAGAAAAATCGGGATATCGGGCAGTCCAATGCCCAGCACTCCCAGCACTGTCCCCTCTGCCAGTGCCGCTCCTGCCCCCTTTCGCCGGATCTGCCGTGCCTGCGTACCTGCTGCTCGAATCTGCTTTGCGTTCATCTTTGGATGCGGATTTTGGTTTTGTGCCTCAAACACCTTGCGGATCTTGTCCTCATTCATCCCACGCCGAATCAGTCCATCCCCTTTGTCCAGCACCAGCGCAAGCCCTTTTGCAAAAGCGATCGTGAGTGCCTCCTGTGCTTTCTCCGGGATCGAGATCTTTTCTGCCAGCCCTGATCCGATCGCTGCTTTTTGCAAATATCTCTGCTCTTTTCGTTCGATCTTGCGCAGCGTTTTTTGTACTGCATCCTGTTGCTTCATATCCATTCTCCGATACCAAAAAAGCTGCCGGATTGGCAGCCTCTTGGATTTACAACCACAAAATTAACGATATTCTTCAAACCATACCGCCTGCCCCTCTGCAAGCGATGCAGGAACATTCAAAACCCGTTGATTGGCACTGCCGCGGAAGCGAAGCTCCAATCCCTTTTGCGCCTCCAGAAAAGGACCATCCACAAGCATAGTCAGCTTGCGGAGCAGCTTCCGCACCCATGGATCAGGCAGGGCAAGCAGCTGCTCAAAGGTGTAGCCGCTGTATGCCATAAGATGCTTTTTCCCCTGAAGACCGTCAGCGACTGCACAAAGTGCTTCTGCTTGGCAGAAAGGCTCCCCACCTGAAAAAGTCACGCCTGAAAGCATTGGATTTTTGAGGATATCCTGCACGAGGGTTTCTGGGGCGATCAGCTGTCCCCCCGAAAAATCATGCGTTTCCGGATTATGACAGTTTGGACAGCCATGGGGACACCCCTGTGTAAAGATCACATACCGGAATCCCGGTCCATCAACGATGGACTCCCCGATGGTTCCGGCAACACGGAGCATTTTTCCCATATTTACGCAGAGCGTGTGCTTCCATTGCGTGAGCAGCAGGACACGTCATGCTTTACACGGTCGCTCTCTTCCGCACGCTTACCGTTATTAAAACGATCCAATGTACCAACCAGATATCCGGTGATCCGGCGGATGCGCTCAAATCCTACGCCCTCTCCAACCATAGCAACACCGTTTACTTCTGTTACATTATATTCCTTTGTCATCTTTGCTCTGTCCTTTCTCTTTGCGGTGATAAAACTCAAATCGGATTCACGGTTCGATCCTGTTCTTCATACGGATCGCCATGATATCCCAAGGTTGTCGTATTCAAATGGCGATACAGCCCCAGCTTATGCAGGCGTTCGAGCGGAACGCCCTCGCCTTCCCGACGGCCGCAGCGCGGGCACACATCACCAATAATACCCGTATATCCACAGATGGGATCACGATCAATCGGGTGGTTGATTGCAGCATATCCCATACCTGCCTCCTTCATGGCACGCACGACGGTTTCAAATGCTTCCAGATTTTGGGTCGGGTCGCCGTCCAATTCGATATAGCTGATATGTCCACCGTTTGTCAGCGCATGATAGGGTGCTTCTCTCTGGATCTTCTCGAATGCGGAGATCGGGTAATATACTGGTACATGGAATGAATTTGTATAATACTCGCGATCAGTCACACCCGGGATACTCCCGAAACGCTCTTGATCCATGCGCACAAAGCGTCCGGATAAACCTTCTGCCGGTGTTGCAATCAGTGAGAAATTCAAATGATACTGTTCGGATGCTTGATCCATACGCGCGCGCATATGGGAAACGATCCGTAGTCCAAGTGCCTGTGCATCATCACTTTCTCCATGATGTACTCCAATCAGTGCTTTCAGGGTCTCTGCAAGACCGATGAAACCGCAGGTAAGCGTACCATGCTTGAGGACTTCCCCTACGGTATCATCCGGATCCAGTTTTTCCGAGTCGATCCATACGCCCTGTCCCATGAGGAAGGGATAGTTCCGTACCTTTTTCTGGCTCTGAATACGCAGGCGTGCCAGCAGCTGGTCGATCACAAGATCGATTTTTTTATCGAGTGATGTAAAAAATGCATCCACATCTCCCTCGCTCAGGATGGCCAGACGCGGCAGATTGATGGAAGTAAAGCTCAGATTGCCGCGACCATTGACGATCTCGCGTGTCGGATCATATACATTGCCGACGACACGGGTACGGCAGCCCATGTAAGTTGCCTCGGTTTCAGGATGTCCCTGCTTATAATACTTCGCGTTAAATGGTGCATCCAAAAATGAGAAGTTCGGGAACATACGCTTTGCAGAAACACGCATAGCCAGCTTGAACAGATCATAATTTGGATCACCCGGGTTATAATTAACGCCCTCTTTTACCTTAAAGATATGGATCGGGAAAATAGAGGTTTCTCCGTTTCCAAGTCCGGCCTCGGTCGCTTTCATCAGACATTCCATGACCAAACGACCTTCCGGAGAAGTATCAGTGCCATAATTGAGCGAGGTGAAGGGAACCTGTGCTCCTGCACGGGAATGCATGGTATTGAGATTATGTACCAGTGCCTCCATCGCCTGATAAGTCGCACGGCGTGTTTCTTTGACTGCATACTTGTGCGTAAAATGCAAGATCTTGTCTGCAACTGCATTTTCTGTATGCGTGCACAACAGTCTGTGTACTGCTTCATCAAATCCATTATCCGCTGCAAAAACTGCCTGACTGCCGGTCTCCCGTTCTGCCTGCTGGATGATGGACTTACTCATAAGAGCCCCATCCTCCTGTTCCAGATAAATTTCGATGGCTTTGGTCAGGTTTTCTGTAAAGGTGCGGCGGAACGTCTTGGCGACCCCCGGTGCCATGGAATACTCAAAATTCGGGATGGACTGCCCACCATGCTGGTCGTTCTGGTTGGACTGTAAGGCAATGCAGGCAAGGGCAGAATACGACCGGATATCATTGGGTTCTCTCAGGAAGCCATGTCCAGTGGAAAACCCACCGCGGAACAGCCGCAGCAGGTCGATCTGGCAGCAGGTCGTTGTCAGTGTCAGGAAATCCAGATCATGAATATGGATATCGCCTTCACGGTGTGCGCGTGCATGCTCGGGATCCAATATGAACATCTCATAAAACTGCTTTGCACCCTCAGAACCATACTTGAGCATGGTGCCCATTGCAGTATCTCCGTCAATGTTGGCATTCTCTCTTTTGGTATTGTTCTCACTAGAAGATTTGAAAGTTAAGTCCTCATAAACTTTCATAAGCCGTGTGTTCATCTCTCGCACACGGGTACGCTCATTCCGATATAGGATATACCGCTTTGCAGTGCGTGCATGTCCGGTTTCCACCAGCACGCGCTCGACTTCGTCTTGGATCTGTTCCACGGTCGGGATCGCATCCCCCAGCGTCTGCTCAAGTGCCTGCTCCACTTTATGTGCAAGGTCTTGCGCCATATCATGATCCTGTCCGCCCGAGGCTTTCGCTGCCTCAAAAATAGCGTTCGTGATCTTGTCCAGTTCAAAAGCCGCATGACGGCCATCTCGTTTAATGATCTCCGTTATCATGTAAAAAGGAGGCTCCTTCCAAGGCTAGACTGCCTGTGTATAAATCTGTGTACAACTTTTTGTTGTTGTGTATAAGTTTTTAACACTATATCTAGTGTCTTAGGCTTGCGATGCTTTTTATACTATATCCCTCTTTGATATGCTTGTCAAGAGCACGCACAAGTGTTTGGGCAGTTGAACAATTCTCTGAATGCTTTTTTGTCAAATCTGGAACGAGATTTCTATTGACAAACCAAAATCCTCCTTTTTATGTCAAAAAATACACTTATATTTATCCGGATACGCGTGCTGCTGCGATCGGATTTTTGATTTTTCCAGTATTTCCTCTGCTTTTTCAATCTGCAATTCTGTATTGCGTACTGCAATTTTCAGTTCCAGTCTCCCTCCTCACGTCCTTGATTCTGCTAATCAAAGAAAAATGAATAATGACCTGCCTATTCTTGCATTTCAAAGGCATCTTCTTGGATATTCGTGCTCTATAAAACATGTTCCACGGAATAATTGCACAGTTTTTGCAGATTGATTTTCCGCCTTTTGTACAAAATGCTAATTATCTTGTTATTTTCCCACAATGTTACTTCCCTATTTTCTCTATTTCCTCAAAAATTTTATTTTTGATTATTTTTTTGAAGCAATATCGAATATTTTCATATATTTTCCGGTATAATATATACAAAAAAACAGATGCTATTCATTTGTCCTCATTTTATCCGGTTGCACCAAAGAGTATCACTCTGTATAATGGATTGCATAACACACAATCTACACAAATAGGGGGAACTATTTATGGAGAAGAAAAGATTAGGTCTCGTGCCACGCCTTATCATCGGTATCCTCTTGGGTATTCTACTGGGGCAGGCATTTGTTCCAGAGGTCATCAGCCGCCTGGTCGTAACAGCATCTTCGCTGTTCAGCATGTTCTTGAAATTTGTCATCCCACTCATGATCCTCGCATATGTCACCATGGGTATCGCGGATCTTTCGCAGGGTGCAGGCAAGCTGCTGCTCGTAACCGCCGGGCTTGCGTATGCCTCCACGCTGGTTGCAGGCTCTGCTTCTTACTTTGTATCCAGTACACTGTTTCCATCTTTTATGAGCCCAGAAGCACTGGGACAAATTGCAGAAACAGCCGGAAACTCACTCTCTCCGTATCTGTCAATTTCCGTCACACCACTTTTGGATACCCTGTCCGCTGTATTGCTGGCATTCATTCTCGGTCTCTGCATGTCTTCCATGCGCGGAAAAGAGTTAGGCAATTCTCTCTACAATGGTTTCCGTGATTTCTCGGCAATCATTGATAAGGTTCTGCATGTAGCCATCGTTCCACTGCTGCCCCTTTATATCTGCGGCACTTTCGTTGATATGACGCGCTCCGGCAAGACCTTTGTGATCCTTGGTATCCTATGGAAAGTATTCATCATTGTGATTTTGATGCATCTGATCTACATTACCATTCAGTTTATCATCGCAGGCAGCATCAGCCACAAAAACCCCTTTAAGCTAATCGTAAACCAGATCCCAGGCTATACCACTGCATTGGGTACACAGTCTTCCGCGGCAACCATTCCGGTCAATCTGCAGTGTGCTGAGGCAGACGGCATTTCGCCTGAGATCCGTAACTTCGTAGTACCGCTGTGTGCAAATATCCACATGGCTGGTTCCATGATTACGATCACAGCCTGCGCAACTGCTGTTTGTCTGATGAATCAAATTGATATCAGCCTCGCAACAGTGATCCCATTCATTGCAACCTTGGGTGTTGCGATGATTGCCTCCCCTGGTGCTCCCGGCGGCTCTATTATGACCGCTCTGCCGTTCCTCTATATGATCTTTGGTCCTGAGTATGGCAATCCGGAAGGTCCCATCTGCGCAATCATGGTTGCACTCTACATTACACAGGACTCTTTCGGCACAGCTTGTAACGTTTCCGGCGATAACGCGATCGGTGTTATTGTAGATACGATTTACAAGAAGTGGATCAAAAAGTAAAAACCAAACAGTCAGCCGTGCCTTTGATTGGCACGGCTGCTTGTGAAATTTCGTATATTTTCTAAAGGAGTGCATCTTATGCAAATCTTTGACATCATTGGACCTGTCATGATCGGCCCCTCCAGCTCCCATACGGCTGGTGCTTGTCGCTTAGGGCGTGTTGCGCGCAAAATCCTCGCTGATCGTCCAATCAAAGCGCGGATCGGTTTATGCGGCTCTTTTGCACAGACCTACCGCGGTCATGGTACAGATAAAGCACTGATTGCCGGCATCTTGGATATGCACACATACGATTCGCGTCTGCGTAATGCACTCACGCTTGCAGGCGATGAAGGGTTGGAATACGAATTCTACCTGACGACAATTCCTGGCGCACACCCCAACACTGCAATCATTGAATTAACCGGTGAAAGCGGAAGCACTTGCCATATCACAGGAGCTTCGATCGGTGGCGGCAACATTATCGTGACCAACATCAATGGCATGGATGTACAATTTACCGGACAATACAATACATTGATTGTGCTGCACAAGGATACTCCGGGTGTAATTGCAGCGGTAACCAATGCAATGGCAAGCTCTGGAACGAACATCGGCAACTTCCGTCTATCACGCCCACAAAAAGGGGGCGAAGCCGTTATGACCATTGAAGTAGATGGAGATGTATCAGATTCCATGATTCGCTTCCTGCGTGAGCTCAAATACATTACAGGCGTTGTCCTCATTCGCGCGATTTAAGGAGAAAATTTATGTTAGAGTATAATTCCATTGCTGTACTTGTTGAGGCAGCAACAGAACAAAATATCACCATCTCTGAGCTTGTGTTAAATGATCAGGCAGAACAGACCGAAACCTCTCGTGAAGATCTGATCACACACATGCGCGACAATCTGCATGTCATGCAGGACGCTGTCAAGGAAGGCAGTGTCCAGAATCTCAAGTCTACCAGTGGCTTAACTGGCGGTGATGCCTATAAAATGCGTGAATATAGTAAGACAGGCGGTCTGTGTGGTTCTTTCTTTGGAAATTCACTCGCACGCGCACTGGCAGTATCTGAATATAATGCGGCTATGGGTAAGATCGTCGCTTCCCCAACCGCTGGTTCCTGTGGGATCTTGCCGGGTACTGTTCTCTCATTGATGGAAGAGCGCAGCCTGCCTGAGGATCGTGCTGTAATGGCACTATTTACCGCAGGTGCTTTTGGTATGGTTATTGCTACCAAGGCATCCATCTCCGGCGCACAGGGCGGCTGTCAGGCCGAATGCGGCAGTGCCTCTGCAATGGCGGCAGCTGCGATGGTTGAAATGGCTGGCGGCAGCCCTGAGATGTGTGCGCATGCCTGTGCGATCGCCATTAAAAATCAGCTGGGTCTGGTATGTGATCCGATTGCAGGACTTGTTGAGGTGCCCTGTGTGAAGCGCAATGCTGGTGGTGTAGCCTGTGCCTTCACAGCTGCCGAACTTGCTCTAGCAGGTATTAAAAGCGTGATTCCTGTAGACGAGGTCATTGATGCCATGCGCGAGGTTGGCGATTCCATGCCATGTGCACTTAAGGAAACTGCGATGGGCGGACTTGCAGCAACTCCAACAGGGATACGCCTCAAGCAAGAGATCTTTGGCGAATAATCCTACAGTCATTCCTAGAACAAATATCCTCTGATCTGTGTATCAGAGGATATTTGTTCTATGCCCAGTATCATTATATGCGTTCAACGAGAACATGCTAGGATACTGATAAACCTGATGAAAAGAGGCATCCAACATGATAACCTACCATATTATGACCGAATCCGAAAAAGAAGAAATCTCTTCTTGGAATTATACAGGTGAGTATCAAATATATAATATGCCTTCTTACAAGGAACAGCTGAAACAGGGGATTGCATTTGGAAATCCCAGTTGTGAGAAGCATTTCTATGCATATTATGAAGAAAACAAGCTGATTGGATTCACCAATATTTCAGAGGAGGCTAAAGAGACTTTTATCGGGATCGGGATCGCCCCAGCGATATGCGGCATGGGTTATGGACAAAAAATCCTTCAGATTGCACAAAGTATTGCAAACACCCTTTATCCCAACAAGCCCCTATATCTGGAAGTACGCACATGGAATGAACGAGCCATTCGCTGTTACCAAAAAGCCGGATTCACAATTGATGGAGAGATTCTTGAGCAGGAAACAATGATCGGCACAGGACGCTTTTTTAGAATGATCTATGATCCAAAAGTTATATTAGTTCATCCTGCGCCATAGATCCTAAAACTGATTTGTTGAAATCCTAGATCTAGTAAGTTAGTTTATAAATATAATAAAACCGCTAAGAGCAATCTCTTAGCGGTTCTTCTGGAGCTGTTGAACAGATTCGAACTGTCGACCTCTTCCTTACCAAGGAAGTGCTCTGCCTGCTGAGCTACAACAGCATATACTATTTTCTTTGGAAAAATCAGCGATTTTTCTCGCCCCATCTCTTACTATGAAGAAAAGATTTGGCAACCCGGATGGGATCTCTCCCGCGGTCTAAAAAACATGCCACTGGCATATTTTTTACGGTGCTTCGCACCGCCGACCTTTTCTCGCCCCATCTTCTTACTGCGAAGAAAAACGTTGGCGACCCGGATGGGGCTCGAACCCACGACCTCTAGCGTGACAGGCTAGCGC
>JAHHRO010000045.1 GCA_020025755.1 Butyricicoccus sp.
CACGGTAATAAGAGATTTTCAAATCCCTATAAAGTTCCGTTTGTTCTTCTTTTAACCTTTCATATAAGCCATCAATTTCGTCTACTTCAATAGAAAAATTTATCCCCTGTCCCAACGGGTAACGCATTTCCCCTATATTCCATCCATCCTTGTGGATTTGCTCAAACATGAACTGACTTCCTTCAAAAGACATAAAAACAAACAGATCTTCTGGTCTTTCGTAGATTATTTCAAAACCTAATTTTTTATAAAATCCGATCGTTTGTCCAATATCAAAGACGGAAAGCTCAGGTATCATTTTATTGAAGTTCATCTTTTGAATCCTCCATAGTTTCTGATCATTGCTTTTATGTAATATAAGTATTATGGCACAAAGCCTTCAATATTTCTACCTCTTTCCCCATTTTGCTTTACCAAGCACTGACGGAAGGGCTGCCTATATCGTGGTTTGTATTCTGCTTCTTCATCAATCTTGTGCATTGCCCCCTGTGTTAGTTATGGCTTGAACCACAAAGTTGGTAATACCCCTTATGCCGCTGTCGTCGGCGCGACACGTTCCTCTTTGCTTGGGAGCAGACTTCTTAGCGAAACTGAAAAAACATGGATTTCCCATAAACCTAATCTTTACAATCGCTCCGCATCTTCTTGTAAACATGCGGATACACCAAATTTTCAGAAATTGATTTCCGTGGATTATGTTTGACAAATGGTGCAAATACGGATAGACTATATTTACACATGTTTTCCCCAGAAAGGCAGACGCATTTATGGGGATCTCCCCAAATATGGAAAACTTTGAATGATACAGAGGATCTTAATTGTGAAAAAAGTAATGCTTTATGAGCACGGCGGCAGCCTCAATCATGGCTGTGAAGCACTCGTCCGCACCATTTCCGCGATCAGCAAGGAAAAGACCGGCGCCGAGGTCACTCTTTGCTCCTATGCACCCAAGGAAGACCATGCCTGCAAGATGCAGGAGGCAGTAGATTCCATTGTACAGAACGATCAGGTCCTGCGCCGTTTTTCTCCGGCGTGGTTTGTTTATCAGTTTGATAAGCGCATCACCCACTCACAAGCACTTCAGGATAAATTTCTGACCGAGAAAACCTGTCTGCGCCTTGCAAAGGACTGTGACGTATCCATTGCAGTGGGTGGTGACAACTACTGTTATAATAAGGGACAGCAGTTCTGGCCGACTGACCGTGCACTCAAAAAGCAGGGCTCCAAGCTGCTGCTCTGGGGATGCTCCATCGAGCCGCGCGATCTGGACACCGCTTTCACCCGTCAGCTGGACTGTTTCGATATCATCTGTGCGCGTGAGTCCATCACTGCGGACGCGCTGACCAAGGCTGGTCTCGGCGAAAAAGTACGGCTCATCCCTGACCCTGCATTCACGCTGGAAACGATCGAACGTCCCCTGCCGGAGGGATTCCAGCCAGACAACACTGTTGGTATCAATGTTTCTCCCATGATCATCTCCAATGAGGAACAGGGCGGCGCGACCATGAAGAACTATGTTACCCTCATTGAGCATATCCTGAAAGAGACCGATCTCGCCGTTGCGCTGATCCCACATGTGGTTTGGGATTATAACGATGACCGTGAACCGCTCAATCGTCTGTATGAGCAGTTCAGGGATTCTGGCCGCGTCGTACTCATTCCGGATGGGGACTGCCGCGAACTCAAGGGTTACATCTCCCGCCTTCGCTGCTTTGTCGGCGCACGCACCCATTCCACCATTGCAGCATATTCTTCCTGTGTCCCCACCTTAGTGGTGGGCTACTCAGTCAAGGCAAAAGGCATTGCGAAGGATCTGTTTGGCAGTTATGAAGGCTATACCCTGCCTGTTCAGAACCTCAAGCAGCCCGATGATCTTAAAAATGCGTTCCTTTGGCTTATGCAGCGTGAGGATGAAATCCGCAAGCACCTGACCGAGATCATGCCAGCTTATGCGGCGCGTGCCAAGGAAGCAGGCGATGCATTGGCCGAGTTAATGGATCGCTGACTGCCATTTTTATGACTTAAAGAAGGTTTGTTATGTTTCTCCATGATCTGATCGAGGACGCGCGATCCATTCAGGCGCGTGATCCTGCCGCACGTTCTACTGCTGAAGTTTTTCTGCTCTATCCCGGCTTCCATGCAGTCATCTACCACCGTCTGACCCATTGGCTGTATGTTCACAAGCGTTTCTTCCTCGCCCGCATGATCTCGCAGTTCGCGCGTACCATGACAGGGGTGGAGATCCATCCCGGTGCAACCATCGGGCGCGGACTGTTCATCGACCACGGCATGGGGATCGTAATTGGCGAAACAGCAGAAATCGGTGACTATTGTACGATCTATCATGGTGTCACACTGGGCGGTACGGGCAAAGACACAGGAAAACGCCACCCAACGATCGGGAACCATGTCCTGATCTCTACAGGTGCCAAGGTGTTAGGCCCTTTCACCGTTGGAGATAATTCACGCATCGGCGCAAATGCGGTCGTTTTACAGGAAGTTCCGCCAAACTCCACGGTTGTCGGCATCAAAGCACGAATCGTTAAGATCGACGGACAGCGCATGCCCTCGTTCGATCTCGATCAGATCCATGTCCCTGATCCGCTCTCTCAGGAACTCTGTCGTTTGGAGCATCGTGTTTTTGAAAACGAACGCCGTTTGCAGGCGCAGGATGAGGCATCTTCTGAAACATTTCAGCAAAAGAAGTGAATTTCTTATTTACAAATGCATACCGAATCGGTATAATAAATATGAATAGGAACGATTTCTAATATGATCGTTTCAATTGCTTCATTAAGATAGGAGAGCTTTTATGGTTCAAACGAAACAGCGTCAGCTGATAATGGAGGCTGTTCGCGGAACAAACACCCATCCGACTGCGGATGAGCTGTTCCAAACCATTCGACACAAGCTGCCAACTATCTCGCTCGCCACGGTTTATCGCAACCTGAATTTCCTCTCTGAGCGCGGTGAGATCCGCAAACTATCCATGCCAGGTATGCCTGATCGCTTTGATTGGAAACTCGATCCGCATGACCATATGATATGCAGTACCTGTGGTCAGGTATTCGACTTTCATTTGTCCACGGATCTGAAAAGCCAGATTGCAGCTTCCTGCGGAGCACAGATAGACAGCTATACGCTTGTCGCACATGGTATCTGCCCTCATTGTAAAAAAACGCTGATGTAAAACACAAAAATGCCGCCCTTTTGGGGCGGCATTTTTGTGTTTTACTTGGTCTGGAACCTGCCAACGAGATCATTCATGGTCTGTGCCTGACCAGAGAGCTCCTCACTGGTTGCGGCACTCTCCTCAGCTGTTGCGGAGTTGGACTGTACCACGCTGGAGATTCTCTGCACACCATCAGAGATCTTGCTGATCTCTACAACCTGATCATCTGACAGCGTTACAATATCGTTGATGATGGTCGTGACCTGATTTGCAGTGCTTACGACCTCCTGCAAAGACTTTTCCGTCTCATGTGCGATGCGTGTACCATCCTTGACCGCAGCCAAAGAGGTCTCGATCAGTGCAGTGGTATGGCTCGCTGCTTCTGCACTCTTGGAAGCAAGGTTACGAACCTCATCTGCAACAACGGCAAAGCCCTTGCCTGCACTGCCTGCTCTTGCCGCCTCAACGGCTGCATTGAGTGCAAGGATATTGGTCTGGAACGCGATATCTTCGATGGTCTTGATGATCTTAGCGATCTCCTCAGAAGAACCATTGATATGATCCATCGCCTGCACCATTTCATCCATATAGCGATTGCTCTCCTGCAGCTTGTTTGCCACATCCGCTGTGATTTTGCTTGCTGTCGTACATTCTGCTGCATTGTTTCGCGTCGCAGAGGTGACCTCCGCAATACGAGCCACCAAATCGTCTACCTGCTCGTTCTGCTCCATCGCACCGCCAGCCAGATGCTGTGCGCCCTGCGCGACCTGTGTAGAACCGGCTGCAACTTGATTTGCCGCCATGCCGATCCCACCGATGATCTCATTCATGTTCTTCACGATATTCTCGATCGAAACACGGATGCGGTCAAAATCACCGTGATAGGTACACTTTGGCTCGACTGCCAAATTGCCGCTCGCCATTTCATCAAGGATGTCGGACAGCTCACCGATCATCTCACCGAGATACTGGACGGTACTGTTGAATACCTTTGCCAGTTCACCGATCTCATCATTTGTTGTAACTGGAACATCGATATTGAGATCGCCTTTAACCATCTGGCGTGCTGCTCCAACAACGCTGTGAATCGGTGCAAGGCTCTTGCGCAGCATACCGATGATGACGCTGAGACCTATGACCAGTCCCACAAGAAAGAGTCCCAAACTGATCATGCCCTGATAGAACAGCTGCTCGGAAATAATGAGGCGCGGATAAACAAACCCCACGATCCAGCCGCTCGTCGGCTCATGCATGGTCATCGCAAACTTATCCTCATCGTCATAATCCTTATACAGCTTTGGCTCTGCACCTGACTTTGCCAGGATGTCCGAGTTCTTGGTTTCTTCCATAAATACCATGCGCTCAGCGGTTGGCTGGAATTCACTGTTGGCATGACTGAGGATATGTCCCGCCTGATCAACAAGGAAAATATAAGAGCCATCGTCTGCTTTGTAATTATCAAAGATGGATTTGATGCTGTCGATCTTGATATCGCGCGCAATGACGCCCAGCAGATTTCCGTGCTCCATCACAGGCTTTGACATGGTGATGACCATACCGCCAGTGGAAGCATCAATATATGGCTCTGAAATACTGAGCCCATTCTTGGACACTGCATCCGTATAATACGTCTGCGCCGTGGGATCAAACCCGGCTGGCGGCACAAATCCATTGCCTGTGAGCATCGTCTTATCGGCTCTTATAAAATAATCTGTTGTAACGCCATGTGCTGCGCCATACTGGGTAGAAAGCTGCAGCTCCTTTATCAGTGCTGCATCGGTTCGCTCCTGTACGGGTACATTCAGCAGCTGCTCGGTCAGGCGATCGAGCTGATCGGAGCGCATCCTGATCCAATTTTCCAGCTGTGTTTCATAGTACTGCGTGGTGGATTTCATATCGCTTTCCATATTGTCTGTCATGAGTTCCTTGTTCATGAAAAAACTGCCAAGGCATACCATCAGAACGGAAACAAAAAATACTACACCAACGACAGCAGCCATTTTCTGAATCAGCGAAACGCGCTGTCCTGCCATCTTCTTTTTCAGCATAAGTTCCTCCTATCCAATCAACTTTCAAGAAGAATTTTTATTCAACCAAGGGAAAGCGGAAAGGCTGTCAAGAGACAGACAGCCTTTCCCCCACTTACTTTGTGCGGAATCTGCCAACAAGATCGTTTAGGGTCTGTGCCTGACCGGAAAGTTCCTCACTCGTTGCAGCACTCTGCTGCGCAGTTGCCGAGTTGGACTGTACGACATGAGAGATCTTTTGTACGCCATCAGAGATCTTACCGATCTCAACGACCTGTTCATCAGACATCTGTACGATATCTTGGATGGTGGTTGTGACCTGATTTGCAGTATTGACGACTTCCTGCAGAGAATTTTCGGTCTCGTGTGCCAGTCGTGTACCATTCTTTACTGCACCAAGCGAAGTCTCGATCAGTGCTTTGGTATGGCTTGCCGCCTCTGCGCTCTTGGAAGCAAGGTTGCGGACTTCGTCTGCAACAACGGCAAAGCCCTTGCCTGCAGTTCCGGCTCTTGCCGCCTCAACTGCTGCATTGAGTGCCAGAATATTGGTCTGGAATGCGATATCCTCAATGGTCTTGATGATCTTGCCGATCTCCTCAGAAGATGTGTTGATATGATCCATTGCCATCACCATCTCACGCATGTGGTAGTTGCTTTCCTCCAGCTTGCGTGCAGCCTCCGCCGTGATCTGGCTTGCGGAGGTACATTCTGCTGCATTGTTCTGTGTTGCAGCGGATACCTGAGCGATACGGCATACGAGATTGTCAACCTGCTCGTTCTGCTCCATCGTGCTGCCAGCGAGATGCTGTGCGCCCTGTGCGACCTGTGTCGAACCAGCGGCGACCTGATCGGCTGCCATACCAATTCCGCCAATGATCTCTTTCATATTCCGGATAATGTTTTCGATCGAAACACGGATGCGATCGAAATCACCGTGATAGGTGGCTCTTGTTTCAATGAGCAGGTTTCCGCGTGCCATCTCATTGAGCATCGAGGAGATATCGCTAATGATATCATGCAAATATCCAACCGTTTCATTGAATACGGTTCCCAGCTCACCGATCTCGTCATTGGATACGACCGGAACATTGATATTCAAATCGCCGTCTACCATCTGACGTGCTGCCGCAACCACGCCATTGATCGGCATGATGCTCTTTCTGAGGACATAGAGCACGATACTCAGACCGATCGCAAGCGCGATGGCAAAGATGACAACGCTGATCAGACCCTGCTGAGAGAGTTCATTGGAGATGATCGTCTGCGGATATACATAGCCGATGATCCAGCCGCTTTGCGCCTCTGCTTTGCCCAGAGAATACTTCATCTGACCGTCATAGTCCTTATGCAGTCTCGGCTCACTGGAAGATGCCGCTGTAGTCAAGATATCCGGATATTGGGTATCGGCAGCCATTGTGATATTCTGGCTGGTTGGCGCGTACTCATCAAAGAGATGCGAAAGGATATGTCCTTCGTTGTCGATCAAGAAGATATAAGAGCCATCATCGATCGAATGGGACTTGAACATATCCACAAGCGCACTGATGTCAATATCGCGCGCCAGTACACCGATCAGTGTGCCGTTCTGTGTCAGCGGCATGGACATGGTAACGACCATATTGCCCGTACCTGCATCAATATAAGGTGTACTGATCACCAAGTCGCCCTTTGCAACTGCATCCTGATAATATTCTGTCGCAGTCGCATCATACCCTGCCGGTACGGTGGCATCATTGCCAAACATCAGCCGATTATCCGGCGTCACAAAATAATCGGTTGTAACACCATAGGCTGTGCCATGATGATTGGAAATCACGAGTTTGTTTCTGATCGCCTCCGGTGTACGCTCTGGTCCTGGAATATCCAGGATCTGCTGACCGAGCTGATCCAGCTGATCGGCACGCAGCCGGATCCAGCTGTCTACCTGTGCTTCGTAATAATCGATCATAGATTGCATGTAACTGTTCATGTTCTCGTGCATTACACGTTTTGTCATGAAAAAGTTGCCCAAATAAATCAAAATTACCGTCACAAAGAATACTGCACCGATCAAGGTCGCCATTTTCTTGACCAATGAAACACGGCGTTCTGATACTTTTGTCCGCAAAACAATTCCTCCCATAAACTTGAAATTAGAAAAAAATAGTGCATTGACGACATTTTCATTCATTTTTCTCTCTTTCCAACTTTGAACATTGTTCAGAAGGCAGAAAAATCGATACCCTATCCATTAAATGAATATGCATACATCCTACTTTTTCTATATATATTCTGCCCCTATTATATTGCAATTTTCAACAACTTTCAAGGAAATTCTAAAATCTTTTTTTGTAGAAAATCAAAAAATCTATCAAATCCTTTTTGTTGATTGCGCTAAAATATTCTGTTTTAAGCATGAAAAAGGTCAGAGCCATAACGGCTCTGACCTTTTTCATGTACAAAACGCATACATGGATATATGGTACGGTTTTATTGACGCAGCCGAAATGTGCCCGCAAGCCCTCTCAGCTGCTCTGCCTGCGCATTGAGTTCTTCCGCTGCTGCGGCACTTTCTTCCGCGGTCGCTGTGTTATCCTGTACCACGCCTGAGATCTGATCGACACTTGCTGCAATCTCGCTGAACTGGTTGGACAAGGACTGATAGGAGTTCACGATCCCCTCTACGGTATGCACAACGCTTTCTGTTTTTGCTGCCGCCGAACCCAGCAGGGATGCTGTAGAGTCTGCGATCTCGCGCCCATTGGCGACCGCCGTGACGGATGCCTCGATCAGGTTCGTGGTGTTCTGCACAGCCTCTGAAGTTGTCGCCGCAAGAGAACGTACCTCCTCCGCAACGACTGCAAAGCCCTTGCCTGCCGTGCCTGCTCTTGCTGCCTCGATTGCTGCATTCAGTGCCAGAATATTGGTCTGGAATGCAATGTCTTCAATGTTCTTAATGATCTTATGGATCTGCTTGGAGCGATCAGAAATATCGCTCATGGCTTCGAGCATCTTGCCCATTTCCTCATTGCTGTCCATAATCTCTGTGGTGATCGTTTCCAAACTCTTGCAGGTATCCACCGCATGCTGCCAGCCATCCGAAGCCTCCACAGAGAGCTCGATCACAGAATTCGACAATGCATCAACTGCATCCGCCTGCTCGGTTGCGCCATGCGCCAGCCCTTGTGAGCCATTGGACAGCTGTTCGGCATTCATAGAGACCTGTGTTGCTGCACCATTGAGCCGAGATAGCGTTTGATTGAGCGAATCCAGGATGGTATTCAGTGCTTCCATGATCGGCTGGAAATCGCCATGATACACGATGTCCGTATGCAGATCCATATCACCATGTGCCATGCCGGTCAAAATACGGGAAATATCGCCGACATATTCCTTGAGTACGTCTTTGGTGTGATGGATGTCCGCGACCAGCATGCCAATCTCCGAGGTATCCGGCTCCATTTCAAATACAGAGGAAAGGTTGCCTGTAGCAATTTCGCGCATCTCATTCTGGATCATCTGGACAGGGCGAATGACCTTGCGGTGAATCCAATACTGGTTGCTGATCTGCATTGCGATGATCAAAAGGATCATAACATACACAACGACATTCAATATATGCAGAATACCCTCCAGTTTCTGCACGCGCGCTTTAGAGCGTATATCCAACGCATCCAAAAACTCCCTTTGCAGTGCATGGATCTGTCCATATACGTTATTATATGTCGTTCCGTAAACATACTCGATCGCCAGTGCCTGCCGTCCAGCCTTTGCAAGGCTGATTGCAGACTTTTCCGAATCGACCAGCGTATTGGATAGGTTTGACATGTTCTGAATGATTTTTTCTTCATCCGATGTCATCCCGATGCGGCGCAGACCTTCCATCCCCTTTTCACGGTTTTTTTCCTGTTCAAGCTCACGCATATATGCATCATAGAATATCTGCTCTCCTGTGCTTGCATAGCCGCGCACCGCGTTGGTCAGATTGGATGAGCCCTTGATATACTGATTGGCATACTGCATCAGCTCATATCTCTGCTCGTTTGCGTCCTCGATTATAGTAGTGCATCGCGCATTGAAAAAAAATGCCAATCCAATTGCGACCAAAAAGAAAATAGACCCTATGTTCAGGATTCGAACAAGGGTTGATTGTTTGACTGCTTGCTTCATATAATGCCCTCCAATCTGTCTGCAAGTATGTTACGCCATCCCTCCTCTCTCATTATACAAAATCCACGACAATTACGCAATAACAATATATTTTTTTTATTATTTGCACAAGAGGGCAGTATTTCTTTTTCTGTATGCGACGTACTCCATGCAGGCCTCCATCCTTGCTGGTCATCTGCCGATCTTATGCGGCTTTCCACTGTCGTACAGCTCCTGACGAATGGCTGCAAACATGCTCTCTGCCATAGACAGATATCTTTGGCAAGTAGCTTCATTGATGTCCAACGGAAGGTCAGTCGGATACCGCGTTTCGATATAGAGGTTATTAAGTGCCGCGCTTTCATCCAGCCATGCGGCAAATATTTCGTCACACACGACTGCCTGCCGGCACAGATATGTGAGGTTATGTCCATCAAAATGGCGTCCTGTTTTGAACAGCAGATATCCTTTGAGTGCTTTTTCGATTGCCTGCTGGCAATGGAACGCAATATTGCATACATCCCCATTCCAGGTGATCAAGATCCGTGCAGCCTGCAGATCCAGCAGTGCTTTATCCAGCCATTTGTAATAATACAAGCTGTCCCTGCCGCCCTTACGCCCTCTGCTCATACAGAACCCGTCCTTTCCGTGCGATCCATGCCGCATAGCTGGTAGCATCCGCAAGCAGCATATCCCATTCCTCTGCCGTATAAAGAGTCAAATCAACGGGCACATCTGCAACAATGGATAAATACAATTTTTGTTGCAGGCTGTGCTTATCCGTCCCATTCGGAACCACGATGCACAGACTGGCTGCTTTGAGCTGATCGGTTGCAAGGGTACGCTTTTCGCCGTATAAAATGATCTGTTTGGGGACACAGTTCTGCGCGATCACGCCTACGACTTCTTCTGGAAATGCCATAGAAAAGCCTCCTTTCCCAAAGATGTAATTGATCGTATTTTGCCGACTTCAGAATTTTTTATCCCAGCCTGCCGAATGTCCCTGCCGCTTCAAACCGCACCTGTCCCTCCGCAGTTCCCTGTACCGCAAAGGTATCTCCTGCGCGCTCTGCGTACAGCTTGAGTACCACTCCGAGTGGTGTTTCTGCTGTGTAATTGATCTGTAGGGAACGCACAAAGTCATGCGCTCCCAGATCGAGTGCATCGGATACCAATGCCGCGATCCGAACATTGTTGAGATGCCGATTGATATCAAGGTCAGAATACTCCACCCGATAGGTATGATGCAGAGGCAGCTCAGAAAGCGTCAGCTTGCCGGGCATCGGCAGCGTAGTACGGTCGGCGCAGATATAGTCCGCTGCTGCCGGTACGCTCGTCGGACGCAAAATGCGATGGCTCTTGGGATCCAGAATGACCCAAGAGGAAATGGCGCGCCCTACCGGCTCACCGTCCACGGCAAAGCCAAACGCGCGCAGCCAGCTTGCGCCCTTGATACCGGCACACCATGTTGACAGTTCAAGGTGCTCATACGCAGTCAGCGGCCGCTCAAACTCCGCATGCATACGAGACAGAACCCAGATCACGCCCAGATCATCACGATCCATATGCGCCATTTGCGCATGTACGGTTGCAGCATCCTGCATAAAATCGAAATAGGACGCCGGACGCACCGTACCGCGCCAATCGATATGACTGTATGTCAGCTCATACGATTTGACAAATACTTCTTCCATCCTTCTGCCGCCTTTACTGAATCATCGACAGTAGAAACTGTGCCAAAATATCGGAAAATCCCTGTGCTTCCGCAGGTGCTGCCGGTTTGTCGCTTGTTCCTGTATCCGATGCATACCACGCCGTCAAGCGGTCAGCCATTGCTGAAACGGCAGGGATCGAGCCATAGCGGAAAAATACGTTTCCGCTGACATTGTGCTTGTTCTTTAAGTAATCCATGCTGGCAAACAGCGGATCGGTAGTTTTCCATACACCGGTCGGATTGTCTGCACAGCGGTATGCGCCCATACCAATATACAGCTTGACATCCTTTGCGCCCTGTACCGCCTGATTCCACCAGTCCGCAAGCGTTGCAAAGTCTGCCTGCTTATGTCCGATCTCCCAATAGATCTGTGGGATGATATAATCCACCAGCCCATTCTCGATCCAGTACAGGCTGTCTGCATAGTTTGCGCTATAATGCTCGTTGCCGCTGGTATTGGAACCGCGTGGGTCTGTGGATTTATTCGCCCAGATCCCCGACGGACTGATACCGAACGCAATGTCTCTGCGTACATCATGCAGGGCATCATCCAGCGCACGCACCAGCTGATTTACATTGTCACGCCGCCAGTCGGCAAGATTGGAAAATCCTCCGCCATACGCTGCGTATGTTTTGGCGTCGGGAAAATCCTTACCCGGATAAAAATAGTCATCCATATGCAAGCCATCGATCTCATACTTCTCCGCGATCTCAACCGCGCCCTGCACGACCAGCTCACGCACCTCCGGCAGACCCGGATCAAAATAATAGTTCTGATCGGTGTATTGGATCGCCCATTCTGGATGCTGCTTTGCCGGATGACTGCCTACAAGGCTATCCCATTCCGCCTGTCTGCCCTTTGTGATGCGATAGGGGTTGATCCATGCATGCAGCTCGAGACCGCGCTTGTGCGCCGCCTTGACCCAATATGCCAGAGGGTCGAATCCATCCTCTGGTGCCATCCCCTGCTTACCCGTCAGGTACTTGCTCCACGGGAACACATCGGATTTATAGAGGGCATCCGAGGAGGGACGCACCTGCAAAAACACGGCATTGAGTCCCCATTTGACACAGTTGTCCAAAATGCGGTC
This sequence comes from Butyricicoccus sp., assembly GCA_020025755.1. Classification (GTDB taxonomy): domain Bacteria; phylum Bacillota; class Clostridia; order Oscillospirales; family Butyricicoccaceae; genus Butyricicoccus. The sequence goes on from JAHHRO010000045.1 coordinate 12,133, forward strand.
AGCTTCCGCGCGGAGCGTGTCTGCATCGGTCGTCGGTTTTACCGGATAATCCAGATTATAGACCGAAGATACCCAAACGCCGCGCATTTCTTCCTTGGCAGATGGGCCATGTGCCGCCCCTGCGGCAGCTGGAAAACAAAACGCACATACGAGTGTCAGTGCGATCATGCGAAAAATTCGTCTCATAATTCCTCCTTTGGTGCGGAAAGATCCCATAAGAAAATACATCCTATTCCTCCTTACAGAATCAAATTGCTGCAAAAACTTTAAACTGCTGTCATGGCAGCGCAATAATCATTTCTCAACAAATCTCCAATATTTTCTTGCTACTCCAAAACAGCTTTGTAACGTATCGAGGGTAAAATCGTATTTACCATATATTTTATGGTATCATTGTTCATGGACTTTGGCAAGGGGGCTTGACGCGGCTTATAAAAAATCGTATGCTGAAAGCAGGACAATTCATGTGAAGGGATCTAAAATCATGGAACAAAAAAAAGTGTTGGTACTTCAGGATCTATCCTGCACAGGACGTGCCGGACTGACACAGGCCATGTGTGCTCTGTCTGCAATGGGGCATCAGTGCATCCCCCTGCCGACTGCGGTATATTCCGGTCATGCCGGGATCACTGGTTTTCAAACGGAAGACCTGACCGCATGGATGGAACGCGCACTGGCGCATTATACCGCGCTTGATCTTCGATTTGATGCAATACAAAGTGGTTTTCTCAATACACCGGAACAGATCGCCTGCGTCCTGCAAGCCATCACCCGTAAAAAGCCGGGCGGCATCGTACTTGTGGATCCAGTCATGGGGGATAACGGTAAACTGTATAAAATTTGTACCCCTGCACTCGTGCAGGAGATCACACACCTGTGCCGCGCAGCGGATCTCATTACCCCAAACGTCACAGAGGCCGCCGTCCTGCTGGGCTATTCACCGGACACCGTCCCAGACGGGCTGGAGGAAGCCAAGGACTGGGTACGCCGTTTGTGTGCCCGATATGAGGTGGACACCGTTCTGACCGGTCTGGGGAATGCACAGGTCGTCTGTACGCTCTGCGGACAGGGTCAGGCGATCACCATTGTTGAAAATCCGCGTATCGGTGCATACTACCCGGGAACAGGCGATCTATTCGCCGCTGTTCTGCTGGGTGCGTTGCTCCGCGAAGAATCCTTGGAGCAAGCCGCTTACTGTGCTGCGCACTTCGTCTGCGACTGCATCGCAGCGACAAACGCACTGAAAACAGATCCCAAATGGGGTGTCCAACTGGAACCACAACTTTGGAGGCTATTACGCAATGACAAACAATTTGACTGAGATCGTCACATATTATAAGGGGTGCGGAGCACCCAGCGACCAGAGTGCACTGCTTGCCTGCCTGCGTGAAGCGCAGGAGGTCTGCGGCGGCATGCTGGATACCGCTGCACAGCAGGAGATCAGTGACATCCTGGGGGTGAAGCCCAGCTATCTGCAAGCCGCGGCAAAACGCATCTCTGATTTGAAGCTGTCCGGTGCCGCACACACGCTCACGGTATGCACCGGAGTGAACTGCTCACGCCGTGGTGCTGAGATCCGCACCTATTTGGAAAAGGAGCTGGGGGCAGAGTCCGGTAAAACATTCCTAAACGGTCGCTGGATGTATCGCACGGCAGGCTGTCAGCGTGCTTGTAGGACTTCCCCCAACATCCGCATCGATGGACAACTCATGACCGGCATCACCCTTGATGCCCTCAAAAAGCACTTATCCGAATCTTGAACACGGAAAAATCCCCAACGATCTTGCTGGGGATTTTTTATCCATATTTTTTATATTTTGTATTGACAATAGATGTATGAGCTGATATAATAAATATCGTTCTGAACGAACAACATGCGGATGTAGCTCATCTGGTAGAGCGCCACCTTGCCAAGGTGGAGGTAGCGAGTTCGAGCCTCGTCATCCGCTCCAGTAAAAACCTCACTCGATCGAGTGAGGTTTTTTTGTTATTTTCAGATTTCTCTTACCAAGATACCGCCTCTGTTACATGATCCATACTATTATAATAAAGTATCTGCTCCTCATTTCTGTAGTGGCTTTATAAATATGCCTCTTACTTCAAGTGTACAAACCCTATCATTCATCTGAATCCGTGCAAGCATTGCAGCAAACAAAAAAGACGCCGTTTGGCGTCTTTTTTCGTGGTGGAAGTTACAGGGCTCGAACCTGTGACCCTCTGCTTGTAAGGCAGATGCTCTCCCAGCTGAGCTAAACTTCCATGGGAGATGATCTCAACAGAAATCTGCTTGAAATCATAGTCGGATATCATTGATAATCGCTCGTTATGATGGCTTATCAAAAATTTGCTTTCCCTTCGTGAAAAAACAACGGCGGTTGCAATATGCCACTGGCATATTGCCAAGAGCCGCCTTTCGAATCCCTTTGCAGTGATCCTTAATGAATGGTGGCTCATCGGGGATTCGCTTTTCTGCGGAAAAGCCACGGCGGTTGCAATATGCCACCGGCATATTGCCAAGAGCCGCCTTTCGAATCCCTTTGTAGTGATCCTTAACGAATGGTGGCTCATCGGGGATTCGAACCCCGGACACCCTGCTTAAAAGGCAGGTGCTCTGCCAACTGAGCTAATGAACCATATCTGGCTCGGGATGCTGGACTCGCTTTTCCCGAAAAGTAAGAACTGGGACGGCTGGACTCGAACCAGCGAATGGAGGAGTCAAAGTCCTCTGCCTTAC
>JAHHRO010000046.1 GCA_020025755.1 Butyricicoccus sp.
CCATCCTCTGTTTCCGTCCATCGTATCATAGATTTGCCGCAGACAGAGCATCGATGAGACATAATAACACATCCAATCTAAAAAGTTATTCAGTGCAGAATATCTTTATTATAAAAGGAAACTTTAAGGTTTTCAATGTGTTTTAAGGAGACGCTGTTGATAAAAGAGGCAGATGCATTGCATCTGCCTCTTTGTATTCATATACAGGAGATCGTTACTCTGTGAAGCCCTTTTGCGTACATGCAAGGGAGATGACATGTTCTTCCTTTGCGCCCGATGGGGTGTGGCGAGTGAAGCTGTAATTGACAGAGGATTTTTCTGTCTCGTTTCCTTCTGTTACAAGGAAGTTTCTTGTGACCTTGCCGCTCCGGTTGTAAAGAACCTCACCGGAAACGCGATATGCACGGGAGATCTCGCTGTCAAGGCTCCAGTCAAAGGTTGCGGTGACTCTGCATGACAGAAGCAGTGTACCCTTTGCACTGTACTGCGCCATGGTTTTGCGGAAGATATCCGTGTTATAGGATTGCAGGGTATCGAAAATAGGCGGCTGATTCGAATAGATTTTTTCAATGGTATAGCTGCCATCGGATTGTTCGATCCGGCGTGTGGAAATCAGGTATCCGTTATCAGGATCATAAATCAGCGGCTCCTTAGACTCCAAAGAGGGAGCCTGACTCGAGTAAATCTTTTCAATGGTATAGCCACCATCTGAATCTTCGATACGCTGTGTGGAAATGAGATATCCGTGATCCGGATCATAAACGAGTGGTGCACTGGCAGCGAAAGCAGTGCTGCCAGCAATGGTACTGGTCAGTAAAGTTGCAGCAAGCAGTCCTTTATAAATCTTTTTCATTCTCATGCAACTCCTTTCTTGTTGATAATATAACACTTCATATTGTGAAAGGAAATACTTATATTAGACAAAATTTTGACAATTATTTTGTTGAAATTACTATATTAAAGAGAGGGCTGAAATCAGTCCTCTCTTTGAGTGTGTCCATGGGAACGGTATTTGTGCATGGTTTGTAAAATGGGGTTTATGATCGCGCCGGTGGGACAGCTTTTTTTACATTTGCCGCAGCGTACGCATAGGCGGCTCTCCGGATCCTTGTGCAGATCGATATCCATGGGACAGACGGACTTGCATTTTCCGCAGTCCACACACTTGGAAGCGTCCACTTCATAGCGCAGGAGCGAGATGGGATTGAACAGGCCATAGATCGCGCCCAGAGGGCAAAGATAGCGGCAGAATGGGCGGTGCACAACAATGCCGCATACGATCACAGCAATGAGAATGGCAAGTTTCCAGAGGAATAGATTGCCTGCCGCTGCGCGAATGCCTGCATCTGCCACGGTAAGGGGGATACCTCCGAACAGGATGCCCGCCGGACAGATGTACTTACAGAAGGTAGGATCGCCGATCCCGACAGGACTTACAAGAAAAATGGGGAACAGGATCACAAAGAAAATGAGCAGCAGATACTTGATGCTGCGCAGGAAGCGATCTGCAGGCAGTTTCTTGCGCTTGATGGGAAAGGGGATCTTGTGCAGAAGTTCCTGAAATAGACCGAATGGGCATAGCCAGCCGCACACGAAGCGTCCGAAAAACGCGCCGAATGCCATCAGGAAGCCGAGCACATAAAACGAAACCTGTCGTCCACGGCTGCCCAGAACGGCTTGCAGGGAACCGATGGGACACGCGCCCACAGCACCGGGGCAGGAATAACAATTGAGTCCGGGCAAACAGATGAGTTTGAGCGGCCCTTCATAGATCTTGCCCTCCGCAAAGCCGCGCACATAGCCATTGGTGAGCGCAGCAAAACATGCCTGTACAAAAAGTCTCAGATGTTTCATATCAGCCCACTCCAATACATTCCAAACAGATTTTGGTTGCTTTGCGCAGTACGATCGCCGCTTCGCCATCGACCGCCCCGTAAAAGATCAGAAGTGCGCTCAAAATAAGAAGCGCAGGCGCGATGTACTTTTTATTCCGCTGCTGCATCAGATTTTTCCTCAGGCTCGCCAGCGTCCGGTGTGTCTGCTGCATCATCGGTTGCAGCCTCGTCATCAGATGCGTCTGCGTTTGCCTCTACCAGTGCCAGACGTGTCTCAAGCTCCTTTGCCCAGACTTCCTTATCTTTTGCACCCATGATCCCCTGACCGACCAGCTTGCCCTCACTGTCAAAGAAGAACGTGACTGGTACGGCAGAAGTTGCCGTCAGGACAGGGAGCAGACCTTCGGAGGGCTGAAGATGGAGATAGTCCGCCTTGGTTTGAGAAACTATATCCTTTGCAACGGTCAGCATATCTTCGCTTCCATCCAGGTCGGCACATACACCAATGATTTGGTAATCCGTACCGCCAACCGCTGCAAGTTCTCCAAGTTCAGGCATTTCCTTGATGCAGGGATTGCAGAAGGTCGCCCAGACGTTCATCATGGTGAGTTTCGTGTTGGCAAATATAGAGTCGTCTACATCGTTTCCTTCCAGATCTTTTGCCGTGAATTTTAGGGAAGCTGCTTCTGCTTCGTCCTGCTGTGCCGTGTTGGATGGCGGAGATGGCGGAGTTACTTCTGTCGTACTGGAAGGCTGTGCGCCGCATCCGGAGAGAAGTGCGAGTAAAAGAAGTGTAGATATCGTTTTTTTCATAAATAAAATCCTCTCTTAAAATGATTGTATTAGTATATCATACTTATAGGAGAAAGAAAAGAAAAACTGTAAAATACATTGCCTTTATGATATAATAACGCTGAATCAGTAGAACGTGGATGGGGCAGGCACTTGTCTGACGCATGGAGGAGGCGCAATGCAGAACTTTCAAATTACGATCGCCTATGATGGCAGCCGCTATCATGGCTGGCAGAGGCTCAAAAACGAGCAGACCATTCAGGGCAAGATTGAATCCGTATTGTCTGAGATGGTGGGGCATCAGGTGGAGATTCATGGCGCAGGGCGTACGGATGCAGGGGTGCATGCACGCGCACAGGTCGCACACTTTAAGATCCGGACGGCAAATTCGCCGCAGGAGATCGCACGGTATCTCAACCGTTATTTACCCGAGGATATTGCAGTGACGGACTGCACCTACGCGGAGGAACGCTTTCATGCAAGGCTCAATGCGACGGGAAAGCGGTATATCTATCGAATCTGGAACAGTGAGGTTCCCAATGTGTTTGAACGCAAGTATCTTTGCCGTATAGAGGAACCGATCGATCTTGAGAAAATGCGGCAGGCGGCTGGAGAACTCGTTGGAAAACATGATTTTCGGGCGTTCTGCGGCAATAAAAAAATGAAGAAATCCACCGTGCGCACGTTGTATCGTGCGGAAGTGGAGCGGATCGGCGCAGAGGTGCGCATGACCTTTGAGGGAACGGGATTTTTACAGAATATGGTGCGTATTCTGGCAGGGACACTCATGGAGGTTGGCATTGGTAAGCGTGACCCTGCGGACATGCGACAGATCCTGAAGAGCGGAGATCGGGCGCAGGCTGGGATCACGATGCCGCCGCAGGGACTTATTTTAGACGCTGTATTCTACAGCAGCGAGCAGGAAAAAGGAGACGAAACATGAAGATCGGTTTTTTCGGATTTGGAAACATGGCACAGGCGATGGCACGGGGGCTGTATCAGAAAGAGGCGATCGCACCGCACGATGTTTATGCATGCGCACGCGATTGGGATAAGCTGTGCAGAAATACGGAGCCCTTTGGCTTTGTGCCATGCCGCAGTGCAGAGGAAATGATCGAGCAGGTTGATATGGTCGTGATCGCGGTCAAGCCGCATATGATCCCGAATCTCCTGCCTGTTTTGCGAAATGCGCTTATCGGTAAGATCGTGGTTTCGGTTGCCGCAGGTTACACGCTACAGCGTTATGAGACCATGCTGGGAAAGGATGTGCATATGATATGCACCATCCCCAATACCCCGATCGCTGTCGGGGAGGGCGTCATCGTGTGCGAGCAGGAGCATAGCCTGACGGAAGAAGAATACGCACGGTTTTATGAACTGTTTTCCAAAACGGCACTCATTCAGCCTGTGGAGGGTCATCTGCTTGGGATCGCCGGTACGGTTGCAGGCTGTTCTCCGGCGTTTATCGGCATGTTCTTGGAAGCACTGGGCGATGCAGGCGTGAAGTATGGTCTGCCGCGTGCCTTGGCATATCGGCTGGCTGGACAGGCGATATGCGGCACCGGTAAACTGCATGTGATGACCGGCACGCATCCGGGAGAAATGAAGGACGCGGTGTGTTCGCCGGGCGGCACGACTATTCGCGGCGTCAGTGCGCTGGAGGAAAATGGATTCCGCGGTGCGATCCTGCGTGCCGTGGATGCGGTCGAGGCTGCAAGCAAGTAAGTATATAAAAATGCGGTATTCTATAGAATACCGCATTTTTATGGATTTTATTGAATTTGCACTTGTTTCCGTGTTTCGCGGATTGCCTGCTCCACAGCGTTCAGGATATTTTCATAGCCTGTGCAGCGACAGAGATGGCCGGAAATACGCTTTTTCAGCTCATCGCGTGTGTAATTCTTGCCGCTCATGACGATCTCAAGCGCGGAGAGGATGAGACCCGGTGTACAGAAACCGCACTGCACCGCACATTGATCGATGAATGCTTGTTGAATGGTGGTCAGTGTACCATCGTTCCTGCGCAGACCTTCCACGGTCAGGATGGATTTTCCGGCTGCCCACACGGACAGATAGATACAGGAATCCACGGCCTTTCCGTCGATCAAAACGGTGCAGGCTCCACATTCTCCTACCTCACAGCCACGCTTGACGCTGGTCAGCCCCAAACGCTCACGCAAGGTATCAAGCAGAGCTTCGCCCTCCTCCACGGCAATGGAAGTCGGTTGACCATTGACGGTCAGTTCAATGATTTGCAGCATATCAGCACACCCCTCCTGCTTGTTCGGCAGCTGCACGGATGGTGCGGCGTGCCAGTTCTTCAATCAGTTGCAAACGGAATTCACGGCTTGCACGCCAGCTGGAACGCGGCGCGGCATGCCGCGCGGCAGCCTGTGCGATCTCATCCAGTAAAGCATCGTCCAGAATGTGTCCGGCAGCGATGGCTTCCGCCTCCGGACAGCGGATGGGGGTCGGTGCGGCAACACCATAGGCAAGACGTAATTGGGAAATGGTCTTTTTGTTCTCTGCCAGTTTGACAAGTGCCGCACAGCCAAGGGTCGCGATCTCCATTGCAGCACGCTTGCCATATTTGGTATAATGTCCACCGAAGCCCTGATAGTTCTCGGGACGGATGCGGATTTCAGTCAGGATCTCGTCGCGGCGGCGTACCGTGTGGCCTGGAGCGGTATGAAACTCCGTGCTGGGAACGATGCGTGTGCCTTGTGCGCTTTGCAGTACAAGTTCGGCATTGAGTGCAAGCATCATGGGCGCAGAGTCTGCACTGGTTGCGCCGTTGCACAGGTTGCCGCCGATGGTTCCGGTTTCGCGCGTCTGTGGTCCGCCGACCTGATCGACTGCGATGCCTAGTGCAGGAATGTGGGTTTGGATGATCTCATTTGCAGTGATCGCCGCAAATGGTGTGCAGGAGCCGATCACGATGGTTCCGTCTGCCGCCCTATGTACACCGGTCAGTTCGGGAAGTTCATGGATGGAAACCAGAGAAGCACCTGCCATCTTACCCTCGCGGACGCGAATGAGCACATCGGTGCCGCCGGCGATCAGTATGCTGTCCGGATCGTCCTGCAATGCGCGCAGTGCATCGGCAACCGATGCTGCACGGTAAACGCGCTTGATATCAAACATGGCACTTCCCTCCTAACAAGCCAGCTTCACGGAAATGTTCAATGAGTTTTTGGGGGGTAAGCGGAAGCGAATTGACGGAGATCCCTGTTGCGTGCAGCAGGGCATTGCGGACAGCCGGCGCAACGGGTATGGTAGGCGGTTCGCCCAGAGCCTTGTTTCCATAGGGGGCGGTGGGATCTTCGATCTCGACGAAGTGTACCTCCAGATCGGGGGTATCCATTGCAGTCGGGATCTTATAATCCAGCAGATTGGCATTGAGTGGGCGGCAGTTGTCATCAAACAGCAGTTCCTCACTCAGCGCATAGCCGAGTCCCATGCTCATGCCGCCGTGGCACTGTGCCTCGGCGAGCTTGGGGTTGATGATCTTTCCGCTGTCGTGTACATTGACAAGGCGCAGGACATGGATCTGTCCCAGAGGGATATCCACTTCGATCTCGGCAAAGCATACACCGGTCGCAAAGCTGTTCTGCTCGCAGTGGTAGGTTTCCTCTGCGGTGATGTGCAGGCTGCGCGTGCGGCTGTAGCTGCTCTCCATGCCGACCTCCGCAACCGTGCAGACCTGCTGATCGGCTTTGTCGTAGATGATGCCGTCGCGAATGGTAAGCTCCTCCGCCTCGCGTGCGTGCATGAAAGCGGCATATTCGAGGATCTTTGCGCGCAGACTTTGTCCGGTCAGCTTGCAGGCAGTACCGCAGACGTAGGTTTGACGGGAGCCGTAAGCACCTGTGTCAAAGGGGGTGATATCGGTATCCTGTGTGGACTGGATATCAATGTGGTTTACAGGCAAGCCAATAGATTCGGCTGCCATCTGGGTGAATACGGTATCAGCACCCTGTCCGATCTCGGTTGCACCCATCTGTACGCTGACGCGTCCGTCCTCATGCAGCACCATGCGGCAGGAAGCGGTTTCAAGGGAGAAAGGGTGTACATTGGATTTATAGGTGAAGATCGCCATACCAACACCACGGCGTACCGAACCGGTCTGGTTTTGGTAAGCCGTGCGCTTTCGATCCCAGTCGATCGCGGCGCGACCCTTGGCAATTGCCTGATCTAGCCCATAGGAATGCATGGTGATCCCGTTGTGTGGATCTACATAGCCAGCCTGCACACAGTTTTTGAGGCGGAATGCGAGGGGATCCATATGGAGCGCATGGGCAAGGTCATCGGTCAGCGATTCCATGACGAAGCAGCCTTGGGGGATGCCATAGCCGCGCATCGCACCTGCGGTGGGGCGGTTGGTATAGACCGTAAAGCTTTCGGAATCCAAGGACAGTCGATCACGATAGCACTGCTTAAAGACATTCGAGGCATTCGCAGCGATCGCATGACCATGCGATGCATAGCCGCCCTGATTGGCAAAGCCGCGATAGGTACGCGCAAGCAGGGTGCCATCGGCAGAGGCGACTGCCTGCACGTCCCAGTCAAAGGCATGGCGCGTGCGTGTGCAGCCCAGAACTTCTTCGCGTGTCAGTTCCACTTTGACTGCATGCCCGCCGACCTGTGTGGTCAGCCATGCAGTCAGCGGTTCGGTCAGCACATCCTGCTTGTTGCCAAAGCCGCCGCCGATATACGGCTTGATCACGCGCACCTTTGACCATGAGATCCCAAGTGCCTGACCGCAGATGCGGCGGACGATGTGTGGGATCTGGGTGGAGGAGATGACAACGATCTTCTCGCCCTCCATATATGCAACGGAATGCACGAGTTCCATGTGACAATGCTGTACGGCAGGGACATGATAATGGCCGGAAACCATAACGGCGTCCGGTGTATCCACAGCCTGTGCAAAACTTCCGTCGCCGACATGGAACTCTGTGTGTCCGACGACATTGTTCGGGCGTTCTTCATGCAGTGCGATGGCATCGGGCTGCATGGCTTCCTGTGGGGTGGAAATTGCGGGATAGGCTTCGATATCAGGAACGACCAGCCGTGCAGCACGCTCGGCACTGATACGGTCGCGTGCAATGACAACGGCGATTTCATCGCCCCAAACACGAATACGCTGATTGAGCAGCTTGCGATCGCTGATATCCTGATGTTGGGGGTCGAGCGACCATGGATGTCCTGCGGTGGGAAACTGAATGTCGGGTACGTCAAAACAGGTGAGGATGCGAACGACATTCGGGACTGCCTGCGCAGCGGTGAGGTCAAAACCGCGAACCAGACCGTTGGCAATGGGGGCGCGCACGATCTTGGCAAAATAAGCATCATGGGGTTCGAGGTCGCCCACATATTGGGCAGTTCCAGTAACCTTTGCATGTGCATCAACGCGAGGAATACTTTGACCAACTGTCATGATAGAATCACTCCTTGTTTTGCGCCTGTTTATGGATCAGTTTTTTTCGAAATCCTGATAGAGCAGGCTCGGCTGGATACCGGTGTTGTTTTGGTATTTACCGCTTTGATAAGGTTCATATTCGCCGTGGATATCATGGTAGTAGATCTGGCAGATCTCTACATTGGGGTAGATGCGAATGGGCTGGACGCAGAAGATCTCCAGCGTCCAGTATCCGGAAAATCCAACATCTCCAAAGCCTGCTGTGACATGAATGAACAGTCCGAGCCGTCCGGTGGAAGAACGTCCCTCCAGCATGGGAACAAAACCGTCTGTGCGCGTGAACTCATTGGTGCGCCCAAGGTATAAACGGTTTGGTTCAAGCAATAAGCCCTCGGGCGGAATGATGAGGTGCTTGGTCGGGTTTGGGGTCTTCATATCCAATACATCGTTCTCATAAACGAGCAGTTCATTTGCAAGGGAAAGATTGTAGCTGTTTGGATTGAGTCGGCTGGGGTCGAATGGTTCGATGATGATTTCTTTACCGATATGCTTTTCGATTTCTTTTCCGGATAAGATCATAGGGAATTTCCTTTCAGAATAGTTTGCGTCCGTCCACATACTTGTGGATCACTGCACGGTCATCGGACAAGTAAATGATACGGGTGAGGCGTTCTTCTGGGGTGAGATCGAGTGGGCTGGGCAGATCGGAATCATCCAAAACAACGGCGTCAAAAGCAAAACCGGCTTCAAACGCACCGACCTTGCCAAAGAAGGCACCGCCGCCGCGCGTACCCATCCAGAATGCCTCGGGAAGTGTGATGGGGGAAAGGCTCTGATCGAGCAGACGCCAGCGCAGCTTGGAGGACTGCACAGCATCCGCCATTGCACGCAGAATGGAAAGATGGGTACCGCCTGCAATGTCCGAACCAAGTCCAATGTGCATGCCCTCATCCAGATAAGTGCGAGCGGGTGCGGCACCGGAAGAAAGGTTTATATTGGACTGCGGACAGTGTGCAATGAACACACCATTCTGCTTCATGCGTGCGCGTTCTTCCGCATCCGACCAGACGCAGTGCGCCATGATCGTGGGACAGCCTCCGAACATACCGAAGCGGTCGTATGCATCACCATATCCGCGCGCCTCTGGACACAGCTCGCGTACCCATGCAATCTCACCCTGATTTTCCGACAGGTGGGATTGCACGGGCAGTCCGGTTTCCTGCTGCAAGCGGTGCAGACCTTCCATCAGGGCATCGGTACAGCTTGGAAGGAAGCGTGGGGTCAGGATCGGCAGACAATGCTTGAGATCCTGACAGCCAGCAAGCCAAATGCGCGTTGCCTCCAGAGAAGACTGTGCATCTGCTTCGCACAGCACATCAGGACTGTTGCGATCCATATTGACCTTGCCCACAAAGGTTTCCAGTCCGCTTTCCTCAAGCATCTGCATAAGGATATGCGTTGCCGGAACATGGAGCGTGCCAAAGAGTGCGGCGCGTGTGGTGGCACTGCGGCGCAGATCATCCACAAAGATGCTGTATGCACGGCAGGCATAATCAAGATCCTGATAACGTGCCTCTTGTGGGAAGGTCTGGGCGTTGAGCCAGTCGAGCAATTCGAGATCCATCCCAAGTGAGCGGAATGCATACTGCGGTGCATGCGCATGCAGATCGGTCAGACCGGGGATAATGAGTTTTCCGCTGTGATCCATGACCGGGATCTCTGCAAACTGTTTGGGAAGCTGTGTGAAAACACCTACACATATGCCATCCTCGCAGACGGCGTAATGGGAGGGGTGGACAGCAAGCGTTTGCGGTGTCTGGCTGAAGATGATATCACCCTTGAGTGCGAACGTTCGATTCATGAATATATGCCTCCTTGTTTGGAAAAATTGTGTAAAGAGCGTCTGAAAATAAAAAAACAACTGAGGGAAACCAGTCATGCCTCCTATGGAGGACTTATAGTCAACTGTTTCCGGCAGTTGGTAGAGACGCTCAACCAATTATGAGCATATATAAGAGCCTAAATTCATTATATCCGTAAGACTTTCTTTTGTCAATTGCAGAAGTATGGTGACAAGTGAAGAAAAATCATGTACAATAGAAAAGAGACAAGGAGGAATATCCCAATGACAGAGCAATTTGAAATTGTCGCATTGACCGATGTAGATGCAGCTTTTATTCAGCCTTCAGGTCAGAAGGGTGAAGTTATCGTCCGCAAGAGCATTACTGCATATAAGCGTCTTGATACAGGTGCTGTGCAGGAGGGCTTGTTTGAGCTTGCCGCACAAGCTGTTCCGGCGCGTGCGCAGCTGTACCGGATCTCACTGCCGTCCGACGCATTGGTGCGTATGACGGTTCGCAAGGGGGAGCAGGGTCGCCTCTGGATGGATCACCTGCCAGCACCTGCGCAGGACGAGGATCTGGAAAAGCTGCTCGAAGAGCAGGTCGCAGAAAAGACCTACACAGATGATACACTGGGTCTGTTCCGCTTTGATCGCGAGAGCAGCGTGTATCAGTGTGAGATCGAATGGCGTAAAAAGACGATCACCTTGGAGATCGAAGATGTAGAGTCTGAGCTGCCGCGCGAGATCGCGCGCAAGTTACAGGCAGAGGCAGAGAAGTGGGAACTGGCTGCGCGTGCGCAGATCAAGGCGATCAAGCCTGCGGCTTCTCGCATGTCGATGCAATCGGTTTCTGTGGACAATGAAGGCGCATTTACGTTCTGGTTTGCTGGCAAGTCTGGCATTGCTTATGCAGCAGGCTCGCTGGAAGAAGGCGTAACCGATGCGACCGTGATCTAAGATCGCACAACATGCAAATAAAAACGGCTTTCAGGCAATACCACATTCAATGCCTGAAGGTCGTTTTTTATGCTTCCCATCAAAAATAAAAGTGCTGCTTGAAGCAGCACTTTTATTTTTTTAAACCTTGATAATACCAGCAACTTTCAAAAGCTCCGTAATGAGGATCATAATGAGCATCACAGGTGCGATCCAGCGGATCATTACAATAAACAGCTTTTTTCTATGGAATGCACCCGATGATTCTACCTCATCGATCACTGTTTTCGGACCGACAAAGTGGCCGATGAGCAGACAGGTGATGAAGGCGACGATCGGCATAATGATGGAGTTCGAGATGAAGTCGAAGAAGTCAAGGAATGCCATGCCGAGCGGCTGGATTGCGGAAAGCGGACCATAGCCAAGGCAGGAGAGCATGCCCAGTGCCAACACACCAATAATGACACCGATGGTTGCAGTTTTGCGACCGATGTGCAGCTTGTCCACCACGATCGAGACGATGGTCTCCATCAGGGAGATGGAAGAAGTCAAAGCAGCCAGCAGAACGAGCAGGAAGAAGATCGTGCCGATAAAGCCGCCGAATGCCATAGAGTCAAATACCTTTGGCAGGACGCCGAACATCAGACCGGGGCCCGCGCTCTGCTGAACCAATGTGGTGTCGCCGCCGCTGAAAGCAACCATAGCAGGAATGATCATGAGACCGGCGAGCATCGCAATACCGGTATCGAACACCTCGATCTGTGTAACGGAGTGCTCAAGGATGTTGTCCTTCTGCATATAGGAGCCGTAGGTGATCATGATGCCCATTGCAAGGGACATCGAGTAGAACAGCTGACCCATTGCACCGAGTACGGTAAAGACAGAGAAGTCTTCCCAGCGCGGCAGCAGATAGAACTTGAGTCCATCCATTGCACCCGGAAGTGTCAGAGAGTATCCGGCGATGATGATGGACAGGATGACCAGCACAGGCATCATGACGCGGCTGACCTTTTCGATGCCCTTTTCTACGCCGAAGAGGACGATCACTGCATTGAGCAGGACATAGAGCACAAACCAAGTGACCGGCGTGTTGAGTACGCCTTGCGTCTGTACGGAAATAAAGTTTCCGAAGAAAGCATCCGAGGTTGTTTGTGCGCTGTTGCCCGAAAGGAACTCAACAAAATATTTGATGACCCAGCCGCCGATTACACAGTAATACGGTGTGATGATAACAGGGACAAGGGAGGCGAGCCAGCCAAGGAAGCCGAATCGCTTGTCCAGCGCACTGTATGCGCCGATACAGGAAAGCCGTGTTTTGCGGCCGATCGCGATTTCGGCGATCATAATGGTAAAACCAAAGGTGATGGCCAAAATGATATACACCAGTAGGAATGTGCCGCCACCGTATTTTGCTGCAAGATATGGGAAACGCCAGAGGTTACCCAGACCGACCGCAGAACCTGCCGCTGCAAGGACGAAGCCCAGACGGCTGGTAAAGCTGCTGCGTTCTTTTTTCATAGTACAAACCCCCAAAAGATTTTTTCACACGATTCAGTGAGGTGATAAGATGAATCGGTAATGTAGACTATTATTCCATAAAAACAAATGTATTTCAATGAGTTGACCGAAAAAAATTCAGATTTTTTGTATTTCCGCAAAAATTAACAGTTTTGATGGTGCATTTCACAAAAAATAATGGGCAATTCACAAATTGACAAAGTGGTGATCAGTTGGTATACTAATAAAATTCAAAATCATATCAGACAGTTCGTAACCATCCTGTCTCTAAACAAAACTAGGACATCCATGCGCCGCGTTCGCGGAGGTCATGGCTTTTTTGTCGCCCGTATTGGGTATGGGATGGTGCGCTCTTGGATGAAGAACGCACTTTTTTATTTTTAGGAGGAACCGTATCATGACAAACGAAATCATTTTGACGATCTCTCTGGTCGTTTTATTTGGCAGTGTGATCCTGTTTTACCGCTTGTTCGGTAAGATGGGTCTGTACTGTATGACAGTATTTGCAACCATCGCTGCAAATATTGAGGTCTTGCTGCTTGTGGATGCATTTGGAATGGAGATGACGCTGGGGAATATCCTGTTTGCGATGACCTTCCTTGTGACCGATATCCTGTCCGAGAATGAGGGCAAATGTGCGGCGAATCTATCCGTTGGCATCGGCGTTGCGACCTGTATTTTGTTTATTGTGGTCTCGCAGTCATGGATGTGGTATGTGCCCAGCCCCAACGACTGGGCACAGCCTTCCTTCCGCGCTATCTTTACCAATACACCCCGTATGATGCTGGCATCGCTCCTCGTCTACGCCATTGCACAGGCATTCGATGTGTGGCTCTATCACGCATGGTGGAAGCTCAGCACACGCAAGAGCGGAGATAAGCACAAGTATCTGTGGCTGCGAAACAACGGGTCAACTATGATCTCTCAGCTGCTCAATACTGTCCTGTTTACGGTCTTTGCATTCGCCGGTATCTATGATATGAAAACAATGATCAGCATTGTCCTGTCCAGTTATATCATCTTTATCGTGACCTCTCTGGCAGACACCCCGATCCTGTATTGGGCACGCCGCTTGAAGGAGCAGGGCAAAGATGGCATTTGGACAGCGGAAAAGGCTGCGCCTTGATCCGTATGGTTTGCAAAAAGCTGCCGAATTTTTTCGGCAGCTGAGGCTGTCGAAGAACCTTCGACAGCCTTTCCAGGGGAACCCAGTCCCTCTGATACCCCCGGTTTCGCGCCCGATGGCGCGGGTCGAGGGCAAAATCCAAG